>JBBRJE010000020.1:0-16217 GCA_038219845.1 Bacteroidia bacterium | reverse complement strand
GTAGGAATACCCACTAACCTGATTCCTTATATTACTCAAACGGCCGCAGGCATCAGAACGCAACTAACAATTTATGGTGGCGATTATGATACCGATGACGGCACCTGTATACGTGATTATATTCATGTGATGGACCTGGCTGAAGCGCATGTAGTTGCAATAAACCGGCTCATTGAAAATAAAAATATTCAGAATTATGAATTATTTAATTTGGGAACGGGCAAGGGTAGCAGTGTATTGGAATGTGTAAAAACTTTTGAACAGATAAATGGAGTGAAAGTGAATTTCACAATTGGGCCGCGCAGGGAAGGCGATGTTGTAAAGGTATGGGCTGACACAACAAAAGCCAATGAGGTGTTGGGATGGAAATCAAGACGTAACCTGGAGGATATGCTTAAAACTGCCTGGGAATGGCAGCTGCAAATGGATAAATTATAGGCCGGATCCGATGCCGGAAAATATTGATTTAAATTGAATTCATTAAAATGAAAATATTAATTACAGGTGGGGCCGGCTTCATAGGATCTCATGTAGTGCGGTTATTTGTAACAAAATATCCAGATTATGACATTGTTAACCTTGATAAGCTTACTTATGCAGGGAATTTGAAGAACCTGGCTGATATAGAAGAGATGCCTAACTATAAATTCATAAAGGGAGATATTTGCGATGCCCCTTTTCTCCTGAATTTATTTGAACATGAAAAATTTAATGCGGTGATCCATCTGGCAGCTGAAAGTCATGTAGACCGCAGCATCTCGAACCCTTTGGAATTTGTAATGACGAATGTTATCGGGACCGTAAATTTATTAAATGCAGCCCGTTACCAGTTTCAGAAAGACAATTCACATTTCCAAAAATTTTATCATATAAGCACCGACGAAGTATATGGCAGCTTAGGGAACGAGGGGTTGTTTACTGAATCTTCAAGTTATGATCCCCATAGTCCGTATTCCGCCTCCAAGGCATCGAGCGATCATTTTGTAAGGGCCTATTTCGATACGTACCAGCTTCCGGTGGTCATCAGCAATTGCAGTAATAATTATGGTCCGTTTCATTTCCCTGAGAAATTAATCCCGTTGGCTTTACATAATATTAAAAACAATAAACAGATCCCGGTTTATGGGAAAGGCGAGAATGTACGAGACTGGCTATTCGTAGAAGATCATGCGCGGGCTATTAATCTCTTATTTCATCAGGCTAAGCCAGGCAGCACTTATAATATCGGGGGTCATAATGAATGGAAAAATATCGAGGTCATCAATTTGTTATGCGATATCATGGATCGAAAGCTTGGCAGGCTTCCTGGCGCTTCGCGGGAGCTCATTACTTTTGTGAAGGACCGGGCAGGGCATGATCTGCGTTATGCAATAGACGCCTCTAAACTCAGGGATGATATGGGTTGGATGCCATCAGTTCAGTTTGAAGAAGGGCTGGAATTAACAGTTGACTGGTATTTAAATAATGAAGCATGGCTTAACGATGTCACCTCCGGCGTTTATAAAAAATATTATGAAGAACAATATGTGAAAAGATGATACCGGTGATTATCTTTTCATACAGATCAGGTTATTTACAAGATTTTTTATGAAACAGGTTTGAATTGTTCGAAGCCTTGTTGACAATTTTTACAGTAATGAATGGCCCGGCAAAGGGTGGCGCCAAATGGACTGTTGAATGTGGTGTTACGGCTACCGCAAAAAGGACAAGCTACGTCGCTTAATACATCCAGCTCAAAATACCCATCGTGCCTGGGTGGAGGTGCCAGTCCATGTTTCAATAATGCTTCCCTTCCTTTCTCGCTAATCATATTCGTATTCCACGGGGTATCGAAAGTGGTTTTTACGATTACATTCGTCACCTTCATTTTCTCAATACGCTCGCGAACATTCGCTTCTAAAATTTTTATTGCAGGACAGCCACTGAATGTTGGGGTCATAGTAATCACTACCCCGCTGTCATCTATTTTGATATTTGTAATAATACCCAGGTCTACCACTGAAATAGTGGGTATCTCAGGGTCTTTCACTTCATGCAGCGCCATTATTATTTCTTCCTCGGTTATCATTTATTATTTTTTCCAGATATTTTTTAATTCAAGGTTTATTCTGCTTCCGAAAAAGACGGAAGTGGTTTTTTCGAATGAATCGGTATAATCGCTTACATAATATTTATCAGGCCCTGTCCTTCCGCTGCTCAACAGTCTTTCATGGTCTAGTATTTTTTTCACCTTATTGGCTACGATTGTGGTTGAGTCAATTACCCTTACCTTGTTTTTATAATATTCGATGATCTCATCCCTGATTAATGGATAATGGGTGCATCCTAAAATCAAGGCATCAATATTTGCCAATTCTGGTTGTGCGAGGTAGCTGTAAATTATTTCGTGACTTATCTTATCGTTATAGAAGCCTTCTTCAATCATTGGTGCTAATAGTGGGGTGGCGAGAGCGCTGAATTCCAGGGTAGACTTTCTCCTTGAGAGCTTCTCCTGGTAAATGCCCGAAGCGATGGTGGTTTTGGTGGCAATGATACCTGCCCTTTTTATATTCGTATCGGCAATCACTTCTTCGATGATAGGATCAATGACATTGATTACCGGGATGATATTTTTGAATGCATCTCTCAGGTATTCATAAGCAGCTGCTGAAGCTGTATTACATGCTATGACGATGCATTTACAATGTTCCTCCTTGAGAAGATAATTGGTAATCTCTTCTGCATAATACCGGATCAATTCTTTCGATTTATCACCGTATGGCATATGGGCTGTATCCCCAAAATAAACGAGCCTTTCATTAGGTAAGACCCCTGAAATAGCATGCGCTACCGTAAGTCCTCCGATACCGGAATCAAAAATACCTATTGGTGCGTTTGAATTCATTTTTCGATCGGTAAAGTTATATTTTATAATTGTTATAATTTTACAATTGGAGCAACAAAAAGAAACGATGGAGATAGGAACTTTTGTTGTGGAATAGCCGGGCCAGTATATATATTCAGGAGAATGGTATTATCTTTGAGAGGTGCAATTGCCATTGCTAATTAAATTATGCTTAAAAAAATTGGGCGTTCCCTGCTTATTCTTCTCCTCATTATTATCGCCGCTTTTTTTATCTGGCGCCTCATTAATTATATTCGTGATCCCGACCCGGATAAAACTTTTATTCTGCCCCGGGTGGAATTGGCGGTGGTAGAAATTAGCTCCATAACAGTTGAAAAGATGGAGATGGTTTCTCATCTTCTTATCAAAAACCAAATGCCCTTTTCATTTACTGCCGATAGTATTCAGTACAGCATTTACATTAATGAGATAGAAATGGTGAAAAGCAGTTACAAGAATTCATTAACGCTTGAAACAAATGATACAGGGTGGGTTTCAATGCCTATGACTATTTACACCCATGTTCTGGATTCACTTATAAAGGCCAATGAAAAAAGAAATATCGATTCGGTAATCTATCGGGTAAAGGCCTCATTCTACACTAATATTCTTTTCAAAAGAAAGTTTGATATTGATATTCACAGGTATTTTCCATTGGTTCATATCCCCCAGGTGAAGATGGAACATATTGAGGTAGATTCCCTCAGCATCAAGGGTGCGGGGGTATTGCTTCATGCCTCCATTATCAATCAAAATTATTTTCCACTGAAAGCAAAAGATATTGCTTTCGAATTTGAAATTGAAGACAATGGAATCGTAAAAGGTACCATCCCGGGATATACCATTATTGAACCGCATAATAAGAATCAGCTGGCCATACCTGTGAATATATCTTTTAAGGAAGTGCGTAAAACACTTTATGAGCTATTGAAAAAGGGAAGCGCGGTAAAATATAATCTTCATCTTAGAATGAAAATGGTATCCAATCTAAATATGCTGGATAATTGTAATGTAATTCTTGAAAGTGCGGGATCAGTAAAATCTTTATTAAAAGTGGTGAGAAATAAACCATCGGAGGCTGGTAAATGAGAGCGGGGTTAACCTTCTTTTAACTATTAAACCATCTAACTTCGCATCTGTCTGATACAATCCTATGACCAGATTAATATTTCTTCTTTTTTTATCCCTGTGCTTGTGTCCGGCCACCGCTCAAAGTAATTTTCACAATAATGAACCTGACGTAATTAATAAATGGCAAAAGAGGCACGAACTAAAATTAATAAGATCCAAGGTAAATAACGACTCGATCAATAACGCAAAAGCCGAGCTAGACAGGAACATGGTTTTATATCAGAATGACAGTCTCTCTTTAAAGGATGTAAAGCAAGCTTACCTGGAATTTTATAAATATGCGCTAGCAATTAAGATTGATAGTATTGACAGTGTCATCCAACATTCCAACCGTTTGGTTTATGATGCTACCCTTTATAGCAACCTGGTATACTCAGGGCTGAGCCTCAGCGGGGAAAAAGGATTTCATCCTGCCTTCGATCATAGTATAACGCTTATTTCCAGGAAAGGATTTTACGGCAATGCAGGACTGAGCTATTGGAAACGCCTGGACAGTATAAACTATAAATACCTTGGCCTGGGCTATTCAAAATCGTTTAATCTCTTTTCGTATGACATCAGCTACCAAAGGTTATTTTTAAATTATGGCACGTTGCGGGAGAAAAATGAGCTAAAGCATTCTTTTAATTTATATTCCAACCTTGACCTTAGCTGGTTCAATTTAGGGGTAGATGCCAGTTACCTGTTTGGCATCAACCAGCTATTTGCTGCAACTGCCAATGCGGAATTCTGTATTAGGGGCACTTCCCTATTCCAGCCCTTGTCCTCCTGGAAACTTGGCTTTGATATTCTGGCTTATGCTGCCACCGACGAGGTATACCTGCATAACCCCAAGGGAAATAAAAACCCGAAATCCAGGAAATATAATGAAAAATTAACCAGCTATTTTGGCCTTGCGGCCTATGAATTTCGTATTCCTTTTGTTTATACGGTTAAAAAATTTACCTCAGCCATCACCTTAAATTATGCGCTGCCAATGAATAATATTACAGGCAATCGTTATATCAAGAAAAGCGAGCTGCCTGAAACTAATCCGAATCAGTTTTATATTACCCTTGTAATTTCTTATAATATTTTACTGAACAAAAGAAAATAGAGTGTCCCAGATATTTCATACACCAGCACCCACTAGATGGAAACGAACTAAAATAGTATTTAGGGTTTTATTCTTTTTGCTGCTTCTGATTATCGCAATCACCGGTGTTTCATTTTTCAGAAAGGATGGTATTATCTCTAATAAATTAATCCTCGGTGACAAGGATATTAAAGATTTATTAAGGCCTGAACAACCCGTAAAGCTGAATGATACCATACAACGTGTGTTTTCTAAAAGTAGGGATGGGAATGATACCCTATCGCATTCAGATTTTATTCACAGCGCTTTTTTTGTGAATTGGGATCCACAGGCACAACAATCATTGAAGGCCCATGCCAATGATCTTGATATGGTATATCCGGAATGGTTTTTCCTTCGCGAGAGTGGAGATTCTGTTGAGTTTAATATTGATACAGCATCGCTCACACTGATGAAAAATGCGGGCGTGAAAATTGTTCCTATTTTATCTAATTATTTCGGTAATAAATGGAATAAGAAATCGGTACTGAATTTATTGAACGACCCTAAAAAACAAGAGGAGGTGGCCGCTTCATTGATTCGTGTACTCAGGAAATATAAGCTGGACGGGATCAATATCGACTTTGAAGATATGAACCTCAAGAGCGATGAACCCCTGGTGGATTTTACAGCCTATTTGTTTGCCGCCTTGCATAAGGAAAATTTTCAGTTAAGCATTGATATCATCCCGCTGGTGGAGGATTATGATTTAAAATCACTCGCTGCAGTCACGGATTATATTGTTGTTATGGCTTATGATGAACATTTCACTTCGTCAACACCGGGTCCATTAGCAAGCGCCCAATGGGTGGAATCAATAATTCAGATGGTGCAGCGAAAAGGCGTGCCGGATGAGAAAATTGTGCTGGGCCTGGGTTGTTATGGTTATGATTGGGCCGATGGAAAAGAAGCGGAGACGCTTACTTATAATGAAGCGATTGCCCTGGCTGCCGAACAGGATACCCTGCCTTTATTTGATAATAATAATTATAATGTATCATTTCAATACCGGGATGGTGCTCAACGTCACCACCAGGTATGGTTTACAGATGCGGCTACCACCTATAATTTAATACGTACTGCATATGAGTACGACCTTCATGGTGTGGCAATATGGCGACTCGGTAGCGAAGACGAACGGATTTGGCAATTTTATAAAAATAATCTCTCCTCAGCAAGGGAATTAAAAAAAAACTTAAGCCTTCCTCCCATTGAATATATAAAAGCTAGTGATAAGGTAGATTTCCTTGGGGAAGGCGAGATTTTGGATTTGCTTACCAAACCCGGCGATGGTAGTATAAAATTGGAATACGATACCACCGACCTGCTCATCTCTGAAGAATATTTCATTAAGCTACCAACCCGTTATACCATTAAACGTGCAGGGATAGCCAAACCCAAAAAAATATTACTATCCTTTGATGATGGACCTGATCCCGACTATACTCCCCAAATCATTAAAATCCTCAAGGCGGAAAATATACCAGCTGCGTTCTTTATCATCGGAAGAAATGCGGCTAGCAATGTTGAGATTGTCAGGGAGCTTGACAATAATGGTTTCGAGATAGGCAATCATACATTTACGCATCCCAACCTGGCTGAGGTAGGACCGCTGCGGGCGAGGAATGAAATAAATGCTACCCAAAGAATCATTGAAACCATTACAGGTCATAGCACCAAACTTTTTCGTCCTCCTTTTAATGCAGATATTGAACCCACAACAGCTGCAGAGCTGGTGCCCATCGCTGTGGCAAAAGAACTGGGGCTGGTCACTGTGGGAGAGTCAATTGATACCAGGGACTGGGAGTCAGAGATTAGTGCTGAAAAAATTATAGAGAGGATAAAAAAACAGGAGAACCTTGGGGCTATTATTTTACTACATGATGGGGGCGGTAACAGGTCGGAAACCGTTAAAGCGCTTCCCGAAATTATTAAATATTTTAAATCCAAAGGTTACGAATTTATTTCCCTGAGCGAGATGATGGAAGTGCCACGGGAACAGCTTTTCCCCCTGGTGAAAGGCAGGAAAGAAAACATGCTGTTAGGCTTAAATTATGATATCATTCTATCGATTGGCAGGATTGAAACTATTTTTATTGCCTTATTTTTTCTTTCCATTGTATTGGTGATCGCAAGAACCATTTTTATTGCAATATTGGCTTTTAAACAGAAAAGAAAATCTGATAGCAAAGCGGGTAATATTAAAGTAAATGCAGCTCAACTTCAATCACGGGGTGTAAGTATCATCGTTCCTGCTTTTAATGAGGAGGTAAATGCGGTAAAAACGATACTTAATTTATTGAGTTCGGATTACCCTGTTTTTGAAATTATTTTTGTCGATGACGGATCAAAAGATCGTACACTTCAACTCGTGACAGCGGCGTTTCAGGGTAATCAAAAGGTAAGAATTATTACCAAACAAAATGCAGGCAAGGCGGCTGCATTGAATTCGGGAATTGATGTGGCCGCGTATGATTATGTTTTGTGTATTGATGCCGATACGATTCTGAAGTTTGACGCGCTTCAGTACCTTATGACTGAATTTAATGATCCGGATATAGATGCAGTATCCGGTAATGTTAAAGTGGGCAATGAAATAAATGCCATAACAAAATGGCAAAGCATAGAATATATTACAAGCCAGAATTTCGACCGCAGGGCGCTTACATTGGTGAATGCTGTAACTGTCATACCGGGGGCTATCGGCGCGTTTAAAAAATCTGCAATCGCCCGGGCCGGTGGCTTCACCTCAGATACCCTGGCGGAGGATTGCGATATAACGATCCGAATCCTGAAAAACTTTGGGAAGGTGGCGTATTGTAGTAATGCCATCGCCTATACCGAGGCCCCGGAGAGCACTCGAATGTTTTTACGCCAGCGCTTTCGCTGGACTTTCGGGATTATGCAGAATTGGTGGAAGCACCGCGATCTGTTTTTTAATCCGGAATATAAATGGCTTGGACTTTTTACATTTCCTAATATGTTGCTGTTTCAAATGTTAATACCGCTGCTTTCTCCGATAGCTGATTTTTATTTTCTGCTTTCTATAATATTTAATCCAGATTTAAAAATTGTAATATTTTATGGAGTATTTACCTTTGTTGATTTTATAGCCGCATTTATCGCATTTAATTTTGAGAAGGAAAATAAGTTACGGCTCATCTGGCTCATTCCACAACGTATCATTTACAGGCAATATTTATGCTATGCTTTGCTTAAATCATATTTCGCCATATTGAAGGGCTCATTAAAATCATGGGGCATAATTTCGCGAACAGGCAATGTAGCTGAACTTACTCCTGAAGCTATAGCCTAAAGGTGAAGTATTCTCTATGCAGCGAAACAATATCCCTGAATATATATCTTCGCGCAACGTTTTATTAAAAAAGGACGATTGGCATTTTATGTTCAGGAGAAGAGTTATCTATTTAACCGCCACACTTATTTTAGCGGCCTTATGTATTTTTGTGTTTCGGAGTAAAATCTTTAAAGAAAATAATATCAGTGATTTTGCGGTTAAGGATACCGCTTCCATCACGCGCATCTTTATTGCCGATAAAAACGGACACCAGAGCACGCTCGACAAAACCCCGGAAGGGAAGTGGAGGGTAAACGGCAAATTCAACGTGCAGTTAAGCAAGATGCAAACCCTGATGGATGCCATTTACAGGGTAAGCGTCAAAAGCCCGGTGCCAAAAAATCAACGTGATGATGTGATCCGTGTTCTCGCCACTTCAATAAAAGTAATGATTTATAAAGTGGATGAATTATTGAAAGTTTATTATGTGGGCAGTGAAACGCCTGATTATCTTGGAACATATATGTGCATCGAAAATGCTGCGGAACCTATGATTACGGAGATACCTGGCTTCAATGGATTTCTTACGCCACGTTTTTTGGTAAGGGAAGAAGACTGGAAATCCAATAGTATAGTGAGCTGTACGCCCGGTGAGATTTCTACGGTAACGGTTAGTTATGATAATCATCCCGAAGTTTCCTATATAATTTCGAAAACAGAAAAGGGACATATCGTTCAGGCAATCGACCCAAAAATAAAAGACATTTACAGCAGCCAGCAGCGTATCGATGAGTATCTGAAATTGTTCAACGACCTGTCAATGGAAGGATATGATAACCGTGCTACCAATGCATTTAATGATTCATTGCAAAATGCAAAGCCTTTTGTAACCATTACAATTAAACAAACAAATAATAAGGAAATTTGGGTGAAGGTATTCTTAAAGATATTACCTCCCGGCAGTGAACGTCTGGATGAAAATGGCAGAACCACAGATATCGATCCTAACAGGTATTATGCCATCAGTAATACGGAGGACCGTGTAATGGTGGTGCAGATAGCCAATTTTGGAAGGGTGATGCAACGATTTGATTTTTTTAAATGAAATACTTCAATCTGCTGATTATTTTTTTCATTCAATATTAGATGTCTCATTTAGGTAATTCGTTGCGTTATTAATATCATACTTCTTATAAAAGTTATCGTTAGGCCGGGTTTGCCGGTTTTCCATGATCAATTTAAGAGCCTCAGCAGCACTGGAAACAATAAACATATTTGATTCTCTTAATAGATCTCCTAAGCCCCCTTGATCAAATCCAATAAGATTAGTTCCCACCAGAACACTCTCATGAGCTACCCTGTTCCATCCTTCCTGTACCTTTGGGAATGCAATAGTATATAAGCTTTCAGCCATTGCCGAGAGGTACCTATCATAGGTATCAAAATATCTTATCCCGTAATTCATATATTTATTTTCCATGTTTGAATCCAGGCTGCTGAAATAGGACTCGTAATTATTTTGTTTCAGCAAAGCTGCGAGCGTAAAAATCTCATCGCTATTTTTTGCCGACCACTGGCCAAGGTGTATCCTATTTTTTTTATTCTTTGTTTCGAAAGAAGTAAGCAATCCGGTATCAAAAAAATTAGGGAACAGAAGTACTCGTGAATTTAAACGCTTTTCAAAATATTTTTTGAAATACGGCGACACCACTACAATATTTATCCTGCTTGTTTTATAAATTCGCAAAAGAAGAAATAGTAAATTGTAATAAAATCTTAATGCAAAACTTTTGCCGTCATCTTTATCATAATTGTGGATCACAATAAAAATCCTGTTTTCTGAAAAGAGATTTCTCAAGATGGAAATCATGGCCAGGCGTACTACCACGATATTTATTGCCGATCTACAATTTTTCCACGCCCAATATTGAAGCAATATATGCCTCCATCCACGAAAGATGGAATTATTCCTGAGTATGATTAGATGGCTGCCCGGGGTTTTCTTCTCTAAAGTTTGTGCCAGGAATAGTTCATGCCAGTAGCCTCCGCTTTCTAAAATGCCATGCGAGAGGTACCGTATTTCCATTCAGCTAAAAGAAAACTTATTTTCCCTGGACTACCAACATTTGCAGCGCTGCTTCAGCTGCTTCAATTCCTTTATTCCCATATTTTCCTCCCGCTCTTTGCTGCGCTTGCTTTAAATTATTCGGTGTAAGCACCCCGAAAATCACTGGCTTCGAAAATTTAAGGTTGAGGTCTTTGATCCCAGTGGCAACCGCATTACATATAAAATCAAAATGCATCGTCTCGCCTTTGATAATACAACCGAGACAAATTGAGGCATCCATACCTTTTTCTAATTGCCATTGTGCGGCTAAGGGTAATTCAAAGCTTCCGGGAACAAAATCAACTACAATATTTTTTGTATAGATATGTTGTGATTTTAAAAATACCAGAGCGCCATTCAACAGTAAATGGGTGATATCAGAATGCCATTGTGAAACGACAATCCCAATTTTTATAGACGATGATTTTTTTAATGCAGTCGATTTTTTCTCGGGTGCGATTTTTCTGATTGCCATAATTACAGGGTTCTGAAAATCTGCTTAGCGCAAAACCAGTTTGGAATAAAACTTTTCATCTCCCGAAATCACTTCGGCGGTATACACTCCTTTTGGCAATTGTTCAACTATAATTAAAGATACTCCTGCCGGAAGATCTTTTTGAAAAACGAGCTTACCTGTCATATCATAAAGTTTTACCGTGCTGTTCAAAAGCAGGCTGATATTTACTTCATTATGTGCTGGGTTTGGCTGGAAAAATATTTTCTGTTGGTTGGAACCACGACTTATACCTGCCGCTGCGAGCATTACGGTAACCGTTTGTGAGCTCGTACAATTATTAGCGTCTGTACCATTCACGGTATAGGTAGTGGTAGTTGTAGGGGAAGCATTCACATTGGCTCCCGTGCTTGCGCTAAGCCCGGTTGAAGGACTCCAGGAATACGTATTGGCGCCGCTTGCATTCAGGGTCACCGTTTGACCTTGAGCAATCTTCGGAAATAATGGACTGATACTTATCACAGGCCTTGGATTTACCGAAACAGTCACGCTGGCTGAATCTGCACAGACGATTCCGTTGCGGCCAACAACCTTATAGGTCTTGGTTGAAGAAGGTAAGATACTTATAACTCCATTATTTCCAATTAAGGTATTTCCGTCATACCATTCAAAGGTTAAGGTTCCGGTGGCTGTTAAGGTAACGGGAGACCCATCACAAATGGTATTCGCGCTTGCCGTGGCATTAATGCTGGAGCTTCCTGCGTGCACGAAATTTGTTTTTTCATACGTGCTATAACCCCATCCCTTCCGTCGGGCAAATAGCTTGATTGTATAGTTATTAATTGCATTAAAAATTATTTGCGGGTTTTGAGAATTGGCATTAGTCCCATTCACAAACGTAAAGCTGGAAGGTGATATAGTCCATTGCCAATAATCCGGATTGCCTGTGCTAAGGTCAAGCAAATCAAACGTCTTGCCTGTGCATGCAAATGAATCCGCCAGGAAATTGGCCTGCGGTGCACTATTGGTAAGATAAACATCGCTTTGCCATAAGCCGCGCCCATAGGTGCCTGCCGAGAGGCGACATGAGGAAGTATTGGCATAATCATAATACATCTCCAACTCAGTTATGCGGGAATTGGCCGGCAGATTTGTTTTATATGGCTGCCATAAAGCCATGGTGCTGTCTTTATAAAACACCCCAATATCTGTTCCTAAATAGAGCCCGTCGGTGGCTTGCTTATCTATCAGTAAACAGTTTTTATTCGCTCCGGGTAATGTGCCGGTAATATTGATCCAGCTATTCCCGGTATCATTGCTTCGATAAATGGCGTTATTCTGAATGATATAAACGGTGAAGGGCTTGTTCGGATGGGTCTCGATCCAATTTACGGTGGAGGATGGATTTGGTGTTTTGGCGCTGATATCGCGAAAAGTGGGATTATCTAGATATAGGCTATCTGTTCTGAAAAATTTTCCGCTTCGCGAATAATACATTCTTGAAGTATCACTTTCACACTGTTCCATAGCCACCACATTATCAGTAAACCCGGCAGTTATTTTTTTCCAAACCGGGGTGTTTTTAACGCCTATACCCCGCCAGATATTTTTATAGCCTACAAACATGGTATTGGGATTTTTAATATGTAAGGCATAAGGTGTGATCCAGGCACCTTGCTCGTTGATACCGAAGGAGCCTGTATTGGCAACAGTGGTACCGAGGGTGCCGCCGGAAGCGGTACGATTGATGTTCCCGTAATACAATGCGCCGTACATATAATTACTATCCGTTGGATCAATTATACATTCCATTCCATCACCGCCAAGGGTAGTCTTCCATTTGTTGATCCCCAGTGATTCCCTGTAGAAGCCAGTGCCATTATCCTGCCAGCCTGCAATGACGATGCCCGGAGCCTGTGCCGATTGCCCGATACGGTAAATTTGAGAAATATTAAGTCCGCCCGTGATATTTGTAAATGTAGACGCTCCCGGCCGGCGGTAGTATACGCCGCCATCATTGCCGCAATATAAACGGTTGGTTTTAGTATCGATGCGGAGCTGGTGCTGATCGGCATGAATTGGCGCCGCACCCGAGCCGGTCCAATGACCGTAACAGGTCCATGTGGCACCACTGTCTGTGCTCCTGAATATATTAACTCCACCTACATATAAAGTCCCGATATTGCCCGTATCCACGGCTACTGTCATATCGTACCAGGCCTGGGTAGCAGTACCGCTGCCGTTGGAAGAATAATCGAAAATATTTGGGGTGGTGGAACGGTTAATGAATGTTTGTCCTTTGTCTTTAGATAGATATGTTCCTTTATATACGCCGTTAGCCAAAATAATATAAACAAAATCGGGAGCAGCATGTGAGATGCCAATCACTGCGCGGCTTCCGGTAGGTAAATTTGAAATCGCTCCGCCGCTTATGGTCGTAAAAGTATTACCTGCATCCGTGCTTCTATAGAATATGCTGTTCTCCACAACATACACGATATTCGTATCTGTGGGATGGTATTTAATATCTTTATAATTATTACTATTTGTTGATTTCTTTACCCAGGTTGCTCCGGCGTTGATTGTTTTATAAATTCCGTTGCTGGTGGCGGCGATAATGATATTGCTATTTAAGGGATTCATCACCATCATTCCTACAGTATAAAAACCCAACCCATTATTTATTTGAACCCAGGTATTTCCTCCATCAGTTGATTTTAATACCCCCAGACCCTGGCTATCGCCGCCATCACGATCGCCACTGCCAATATACATGATATTCGGATTGGAAGGGTTGATGAGTATAGACGAAACACCCAGAGAGGGTAAATTATCTGAACTGCTGGTCCAGGTATTACCGCCATCTGCGGTTTCCCACAAGCCGCCCTGGGGTGTGCCAATCCATAATTTATTACTGTCTGTGGGATGAAAAGCAATAGCATTGATGCGCCCGTTGCCATTAGGCTGTCCTGTAGAATTGCCGGGCAAAGTGACCGGTCCAAGGGGGATCCAGTTTCCATTGGCAGAAAAGGTGGTATGGCCCTGGCCTTTTCCAAAATAATTAAAATACGCGTTCCATAAGGCATCAGGTGCAGGGAAATTTCCTTGCTCATCAACACGGGTGCGCCAGAATTCTTCCCAGCGCTTAAATGTTTTAAAGCCTGTATGTGGCACTACAGTGCGGTTTTCATAATATTTATTGAAAGCGCTTACGGTGCTATAATAATTGATTGAATAATCCTGCATCATATTGATCCAGTAAGGAACGGTAGCAGTATCATTGGGAGTTTGCGAAAATAATTTTGAGGCGGATAGTAGAATCAAAAAAGCAAAGGAAAATTTCTTCATCGTATAAAAAAATGAACTACGAAGATAATTAAAAACAATGGGAAAAACGATGATCTCAGGCATCTCTGCGATGCTTGCTATGAAATACACCCTTACGAAAAACCTTTCGTAAGCTATTGCGGATAAATCCATCCAGGCTTAATAATAAGCCCCGAAATGTTTCCCCAGGTCGCCCTTTAAAAGTGGTGGCATGAAAATATTCTTTCTCACCGATGGACTTGGGTGCAAAATAATAATTGCTTAAACAGCATCGGGCTCCTTCCACCATCACCTTGCTTACACTATGCCAGCTTTTATCATCAGTAGCCATAATGATCAACCGGTTGAAAGCTGCATGAATGATCTTTTGGTTTTTTACTTTCTCATCCCATAATTCCAGGTTCCCACCATTTTCTTCATTCCAGTCGGGAGTGATATAAAAAAGTAAATTGATAACCCTGTATTTATCGGCATTCCCATCGCTGCTATTATCGAGATGGGGATTGAGAAAATCAAGATGCTGCATGCGGCTCAGGCCGGAGGCATATAATGATGGATCAGCAACCATATTCTCAATGCCGGTTACCTCGTAAATGGCATTCAGCACCTGCGGTTCCTGGAAAGCCATTAAATGTTCGGTGACTGTTAGGTGATATTTTTCAAGTTCCACCCCTACCTGTTTTTTTTCACGTAAAGTATTACGCTGCAGGAGTTGTGCTTTACTAGGGAAATTTTTATAAACCTCTTCTATTTCAATTGCCGGGAGTAAATCATCAACAATAAAATGCTTAACGGGGGCAGCCGAATTCCAATAGCTCTTAAGCTCTTCTTTTTTACTGAGAATCTTTTTTGCAATGGCGGCGGCAATTTCTGCACGGTTCTTTGAAGCGGGGGCAGCATTCATGGGACTGCGAAGATAATCATTATGGAAGAATGCGGGTTTCAACTTCAGATACACATAATTTACATTATCGCTTCCTCTGGCGGAAGATTTAAGCGGGGTGGCATGGATTTCACAGTTATTTCGCCTCCGGCAGCCTTTACATATCGTTGCTTAATATATCCAATCCTGTTGAATTCATGATCGCGAAGCCTATTCATAAGTACTGCACGGTATAAATCCTCCGTGCTTTATGGTAATTCCACAAGATTCATTTACCCGCCATGGGTATAGCCGCATGAACTTACATAATTTCAAACACACACATTTAAAAAATCATTATCATGAAAAAGTTAATTTTAACCATCGCAACCTTAGTATTTATCTTCAGTGCTTCAATTGCACAAAACAAAGTGATCCAGGTAAAGAGCAACAAACGCGAAGTGACTCGTGGCGCTAATACCAATATCAAATCGGATGTACCTAAAACAGATGTAGAAATGGCAAAGCCTGCCGGCTACAAGTTTGAAATGCAACGTGGAGCAAACTTCAGTTCATTGAACAAAGCAAAACGCACCATCACCCGCGGTGAAAACCTGAACATTAAAAAAGATGAGCCCACTAAAGATGTTGAAAAAGTACGCCCTGGCTACAGCAAAGTGAAAAATGTAGAAGTAAAGAAAGCCACTGCCAACAAGATGCGTGGTGCAAGCACCAGCATTAAAAATGACGAACCGTCGGTAGACACTGAAATGACAAAACCGGCAAATTACGAGGCACCAAGTACAAAAGGTATTACCGTAAAACAGGTAAGCCGCAATTCAGCAGTGAAAGTGAGAGGCGCTAACCCTAACATTAAAATGGATGTTCCAAGTACAGACGTAGAACAACCAAACCCACATAAATAATTAATGCAGGTGTTTCAAAATGAAGCCTCATCCCCGCCGGGATGGGGCTTTTTTGATGTTATAGGATAGAATTGAATATTTGATAATCACCCGATCCGTGATCATATTATATTA
>JBBRJE010000019.1:0-16946 GCA_038219845.1 Bacteroidia bacterium | reverse complement strand
GAACCAGGGAAAAACCGGTAAAGTAAGCAGGTAGCAGTATAAAGTTAAGAATATAAAATGTCTTGATCACCAGGAGCTTAACCCATTCTATCCTGGGAATCCGTAGGAATTTCAAATTTCCATGCTCTTTTTTAAAGAAGTCTGCCAAATCTTTTATGAAAATATAGGCAAGAGAAAATAGTCCATATAAAAATGGAGCATATATATGCTGGTACTTGTGAAACCAGTAAACTTTTTGATTGGGGTGGATAAGGATCATGGGCGTGAGATCGAGATCGGAGTCCATTTCATTCACATTCGGGAAAATATGGTGGGAAAAATTATGTCGAAGCTGCCAGAAGTAGCCTGATAAACCCTGGAGCCCAAAAACAAGCTGAAACACAATATTGTCCACCCTTTTTTTGCCTGTAAGGCAGTGATGGGCCGCATCGTGACCAATATTGATGGCCAGGGTGAGGAACGAGAATCCAAATAAGAAATAGGAAAAAAGCAAAAAAGGCCAGCTGGTGGAATGGAGTATCAGGTAGTATGATAATGCAATTACCAAGGTTAGGCTAAGACACTTAAACCACATAAAACCATTGGCATATTTCCTTGTATGAGCAGCAGCGAAATAGCTGTCGGCGCGAGCTTTAATTCGTTTAAAAACCAACTCTGAATCCTTCGTTTCGTACTTTATCTTTTTCTTCTCGTAGGTTAGCATAATTTAAAAATAACTTAACAAAAATAAGAAAAATATTGTTACTAGAGGTTTTAAGTTCGGTAATTGAAATAATTAACAAGTTAATAACAGTTTTAACGTATTTATGCCTGTTAGCCGCCTGTATTCTTCTGAAACCAATCAGGTTGTGAATCTTTTAACTTCAGCAAAGCATCACGGCAAAATTGGCGAAGTAGAAAAGCATCCTGTATTTGCCGGAACGCCTCCTCCTCTGTTATTTTAATTTTTTTAGCAGGTTGGCTGTTCTTTGCCACGCTTTTATAGAATAATTTATTTTCATCAAAAAGGCTGAGGGTAGTTTTATCAATCACCATATCTTCGAAATCGCCACGCTCACTTTTAAGCTCTGAATCGATAATTTTCAGAATCGTGCCATACACAAAATAGCTCTCTGTGGTAAAATGATAAGTCTTATTATATTTATTTAATAAAGTAATATGTAAGATGTCGAATTTTTCGGTAGCATATACCTTACATTTAACACTGTCGAAGCTGAAGTCGAATATATAGCGGGTATATTTTTTTAAATCTTCAAGATAGAGATCCAGACTTTGCCTGGTTTTTATTTCATCCTCATTATTGTATGCCACCGCATAATTATCCTGTTTTAAAGCTTGATTAAGCTCTTTGGCAGGCACAATATCCAATTTTATCTCCAGGTTTCCGATTTCCAGATTGGGCTTGGTGTCGAAAAAGTAGGTGAACGTAAGGGTGGCTTTTTCCTTCGCAAATATTTCTTTTAAAGATTTTTCGTTTGGATGGTTGCATTGTGAGAAGAGAATTAAAAATGCCACTGCCAGCGTTACTTGTGTTTTCATTACGGAGTTTATATGGTGTATTTATTTAAAATTTCCTGTGGAATATTCGCTGCGCGAAGCGTTTTAAGATCTATCATGCTGTATTTAAACCATCCATTACATGCCAGCTTTGTATTTTCTCTTTTGCTTATGAGAAAATGAACTTCCACAATATTTTTATTAAAATTCTCAATCCAGGTAGTCACCCTGGCTATGTCCTTCAAAACAAGTGGTCTTTTAAATTGCATAAAACTATCTGTCATCACCCAACCAAAACCGATATTTGTAAAGTCTTCCATACTAAATCCATAACACCGTTCCATTTGATCATAACGGGCGAACAATACATAGTCCATGTATTTGCTGCTGTGGAGGTGGTTGTTCAGGTCAATATCATCCGGACGGATGAGAATGTCGGTAGTAAATTTAGTTTTATTTAAAATCATTACTGGTTAATATTGCAGCATGCAAAAATTCAAAAATACCATTTTACTTTTAATGCAATTGGTTATTCTGAAAAGCTATTCCCAAAATTTTACAGTTAGCGGATATGTAAATGATTTAAAAGATGGTGAAAGCCTGATCGGCGTTACGGTTTCCTTTCCCGCACTTAAAAAGGGAACGGTAACCAATGGCTATGGCTTTTATGCATACACCTTGCCTGCGGGCACTTATGAAATAGTGTTCAATTACCTGGGCTACAAGGCACAGAAACATACTATCATCTTAGACAAGAATCTCAGCCTGAATATAAAATTAAGTGAGTCATCGAGTGAAATTGGCGAGGTTGTGATTAAAGCTGGCGACAGTAAAGGCAAACAGCAGGTACAAAGCACGGAAATGGGTAAATTGAATATTCCTATTGAGCTCATACGCAAGGTGCCCACATTATTTGGGGAAAGTGATCTGATTAAAGTTTTACAGTTGATGCCCGGCGTAAAGCGGGGGACGGAAGGCACTACAGGAATGTATGTGCGGGGTGGGGGTAACGATGAAAATTTAATTTTACTCGATGAGGCACCTGTTTATAATACGGGCCATTTGTTAGGTTTTTTTTCCGTTTTCAACAGCAATTCCATCAAGGATGTAAGCCTTTACAAAGGTTCTTTCCCGGCCCAATATGGTGGGCGTCTTTCTTCCATCCTTGATATTAAAATGCGGGAAGGAAACGATAAGAAATTTGCGGTGCAGGGTTGTGTGGGTGTAATTGCGAGTAATCTAACGGTGGAAGGGCCAATCATTAAAAACAAGTGCAGCTTTATTGTTAGTGGAAGACGAACCTATTTAGATAAGGTGATCCGTGTGCTTACAAAAGAGAATTCCTTCCCTTACTATTTTTATGATTTGAATGCTAAAGTAAATTATAAAATCAATGACCGTGACAGGATTTATCTTAGCACTTATTTTGGAAGAGATGTACTGTCAGCTGCCAGTAATCCAGATGATTCGCTCAATGCAGGGATTAATTCTTTTGTCGGTAATTTTACAATTTCTGCCCGGTGGAATCACGTGTACCATAATAATAAATTATTTCATAATATCTCCATTATTCAATCCAACTTTAAATATGATATTAGCGGTAAGGTGATAAATAATAGTGTGCTTGTAACCTCTAAGATTCAGGATATCGGCGCAAAAGCAGATTACGAATATAAGGCCACAGCAAAGCAAGATATAAAATTCGGCCTGATTATCATGAATCATTTATTTAGGCCTAATGTTATAAGCACCCAAGGGGATATCACCAAGTTCCTTGAATCCCGCGAAGGCGCTAAAATTTATAACCAGGAGCTCAGCATATACGGCAGTGATGATTACGATGTCAATGCCCGGTTAAAAATAAATATGGGAGCAAGGATTTCATCGACATTTGTTACAGATAAAGTTTATGCAGGATTTGAACCACGAATGGCTGCGAAATATGCAATCAATGAAAACAGCTCAGTTAAAGCTGGCTATGCCCGGATGAAGCAATACCTCCATTTGGTAAGCAGCGCAGCCATTTCTCTTCCTACCGATTTATGGTATCCTGTGACTAAAAATGTAAAACCAGGCACCAGCGATCAACTGAGTGCAGGCTATTACCGATATCTCGAAAAACACAAAATAAATATCACTGCTGAAGTTTATTATAAATGGCTGAATCATTTAATTGAGTATAGAGAAGGAGCGAACTTAATATTAAACGACAATTATGAAAAGGAGCTGGTAACAGGCAAGGGAACCTCGTATGGCTTTGAGTTTATGGTTCAAAAAAATGAAGGCAGGCTCAGCGGATGGATTTCTTATACCCTGGCGTGGAGCAACCGGACCTTCCCTGAATTAAACAATGGCAAAACCTATTACAGCAAGTTCGACCGGAGACACGATATTGCTGTTGTCGCAAATTATACTATCAGCAAAAGATGGTCGGTCTCAGGTGCATGGGTGCTAAGCACCGGCGCTCCTTTTACTGCGCGTGTTGCTCAATATTTAATGCCTAATCCTACATTTACAGGAATTGATGTGCTGCCTGTATATACCAGCAAGAATGCGATCCGATTGCATACCTCCCACAGGCTTGATATCGATATCACTTATAAAAGCAGGATCAAAAGCAGATACAAGGGGGAATGGCATTTTGGAGCATATAATGTATATAACCGGATTCAACCCAGCATCATAGAAATCAAGCAGAACAAAGACGGACTCGGTTATCATTACCAGGAGAACGGCATCTTCGGAATTATTTATTCAGTGGCCTATAATTTTCAATTTTAATTCATGAAAAAATTAATTTACCTGCCTTTAGTTCTGTTTTGCGCGTATGCATGCAAACGGCCTAAGCCTCTTATCATCACCTTACCAGAAACTGAAAAGAAGCTGGCTATCTCCTCCGTTGTGATTCCGGGGAATATTCTTGCAGTTTCTGTGAGTTACAGTTTCAGCGCATTGGTAAATAATAACGACAGCATAGGCAACAATGTATTTGATTCCAGCTTGTACAATCAGTTTCTGGTAGATCATGCACTGGTAACTATTAGTTATAACGGAGTCACAGATACACTTTTTAAGCTAAGCCCCGGTGTCTATGCAACTTCCCGTGTACTGGCTATAAGCAACAGCATTTATTCACTCAACGTTTACGATAGTGCTGCTGGTCAGAATATAACTGCTCAAAGCACCATGCTGCCCAGAGTACTGTTTGACACTTTATATTTTATAAAATCAAAAACTGTTAAGGATACCGGGATTGAAGTACATTTTAGCATTAAAGATGATCAGGCCAGAGAAAATTATTATATGTTGAGCTATTATAATGCAGCTGCCTCACCGGTTTACAATGCACTTTTTCATAATGCCGGCAAACAAAAATTTATACGCGTTGAATTATACAATGACCAGGTTACAGATGCAGATGGTAAAATAAGAATAGATAAAAGTTTTTTTATACCCGATAAGAATGATACGATTATTGTCCAATTGTCCAATATCAGCAAGGGTTATTATGAGTTTCTATCGGCTTATAAGAAGAGTGATCAGCTAATCTACCAGCTCCTGGGCGAACCGGTAACCCTGCCTACCAATATTATTATAGGGTATGGATATTTCAATACATGTAACCCCTCATTTGAACTTGTAGATTTAAGTAGATTATAACATTTATTAACCGGCCTTGCTTGTACAACTTTAATAGGAGTTGGATATAATTCCCATACATTTGCTGAAATAATTTTTATTGCCATGAAACTTAAATTTCTGATTACGTCGCTTCTTTTTTTTACAGTGCTTCTGTTACATGCACAAACCAAGCCTGCGGCAAAGGATGCCAAACCCCAAACAGAAGGGAAGAAAGAAGCAAAGCCACAGCCTAAAAAGCCGGTAAGCCACGGTGCAAAAAAACCTGATCCGAAAAATGTGACCAAGAAGGATGATGGTAAGAAGCCGGATCAGAACAAAGGGGAAGTGAAAAATCCGGAAGCGAAAAAGACGGTAGTAAAAAAACCTGAAGCAAAGAAAGAAGCAGGGAAACCCGATGCTAAAAAGGAACCTGCATCAAAAGATAATAAATCAGCCACAAGTTCTCAAGGACCTAACGGGGAGAAAATTCAAGCTGGTCCCCGCGGTGGAAGGTATTATGTAAATAAGAATGGCAACAGGATTTATGTAGATTAAAGAAGCATGCATAGCGTATATTAATCACGGAATCAATTCACCTTCATTTCGTTAAGAATATTTGCCACGCTACTGAAGCTATTTTTTTCATAGCTCTGAATTATAAGTCCTACCCGGATGTATGTATACGATGATATCAACTCCGATTCCGGAAAGAATTTCTCATACCAATCCTTCCAGCCTTTTCCTATAATCGTATTGAAGGTCTTCATGCATTTTGGAAAGATGCGAGTTGATCTTTTTCATTTGCTGCTCATACATATTACCAATGACGGTATTTTTAGCCATAGGCAATCCTGATTTTTTTAAATGGATCATAAAATATGATATTAATTCCACAGCAGCAAGAGGCGAACCGGAGAACTTAATATATTTATTCATCGTCCTCAATACTTTTCGCAAGCTCTTCTTTGCAAGGTAAACATTGCTACGGTTCATTTCCATAAATTGCTGACCCATTAACTCTTTGGTGTTTTCAATAAATACTGTCTCATCACGGGCATCAAAGAGTAGGTAGCCGAGCAATTCTTTATTTTCTTTTTTATGCTTCGCCAGCTTCAGTATGAGTTCCAGCAATTCCGCAGCGGAGAGATCAATAAGCTCCTTTTTCAATTCCTGGAGAGAAGTCGTTTTCATCATGTTTATCGAATTACAATTTAATAGTGGTTGATATTCTGAATGATTTTAAAAATAACCAAAGGTATTGCATTCGATTTTAGCTTTAATTATTTCAATCATTTTTATAATGAAAAATGTGAATGGAAAAATATACAATTCTGTGCAAATCTAAATTTAAATTCATTTATCAGCAAGGCATTCAAACGATTTATTCTACTATTAAATACAGGTCATTAGTTAAAGTTTATAACTTTCTTAATTAATCTTATCATGACAATGATTAACCCTTTTTATTGTGTTAATTTGTAAATACCAAAAATATAAGAGGGTAAGCAATCCTAATAAACTTATCGTATTTTTAATATGAAATCAATATACCTGACCATTGTTTTATTTATCCTGTGTATCTCATCTCTTTGCGCCCAGCTTCGTTTTGGGAATGAGTGGATCAATTTCAGCCAGGATTATTATAAGGTACGCATCACCCAGGAAGGAATTTACCGGATAAGCTATGCATCATTAGTAGGGGCAGGCATAAATGCCGCAGCAATCAATCCGAAAAAGATTCAGCTGTATAACCTGGGAACCGAACAGTATATTTTTATAAGTGGGGAGAATGATAATACTCTTGACAGCGGTGATTATATCGAGTTTTATGGGAAGAAGAACGATGGTATAGCGGATATCCCACTCTACCGTACACCTCAGGAGCAGCCACATACTTTTTTTAGTTTGTATACAGATACCAGCGTATATTATCTAACCTGGAGCAATGCCATTGATGGTAAACGATTAAATCTGTTTAATGACACGAGCTATAGCGCTTATAACGCGGAAACATATTTTATGCATACCGTTAACAGAATATTCCCGGAAGCTTTTTACGATGGTAATCCTATCCTGGAATATGGCTCCTTATCTGAATATACCGATGCAGAAGGCTGGTTAGGAAATCAATTAAGGAGAGGTCAGCAAAACAACCGTGATATAGCCACACCTTTTCCCTATTCAGGAGGCGCCTCTCCCTTTGTCAATCTCTTATGGTATGGAAGAAGCGATGTGGATCTGCCAGCAGGGCAAACGAAAAACCACCATATGGTTATCCGCATCAGCCCTGACAATACAGCTTACAGACAATTAATTGACACAACGTACAAGGGATATACAGGCGTAAGGAGATCTTTTAATTTACTCAATACCGATATAGGACCAGCAACCACCAGGATCCAGTTCCAAAATATTAATGACCTGGGATTGATAGCAGACAATTGGTGTGTTGGCGGCGTATTTCTAACTTACCCGAGGTTGTTTAATCTTGGAAATACCTCGAAATTTGCGTTCAATTTTACGGGCTTACAGGCGGCCCCCAAAAGTTTTATCAGTTTTAGCAATTATCCGGCAACGAAAAGCAATCCCGTGATATATGATAAAACGAATCATTTAAGGATTGTGGCCAGCCTCAATAATAATTCATTGAAATTTATAGTGCCTAATGCCAATAGCGCCAAGGAGATTTATATCAATGACACCACTGATATAATTAATGTAACAGCATTAGAAAAGATTCAATTCATTGATTATAATTTGCAAAGCAAGAATTATGATTATCTTATCATCACCAATGAAAAACTTTTACAGGGCGCGGCCGACTATTCCAGCTATCGTACCAGTACCGGCTATAATCCTCTTATAGTTACCACACAACAATTGTACGACCAGTTTTATTATGGTTTGCATCATCCCATGGCCATACGTAATTTTTGCGATTATGCCCTTGAAAAATTGCCCGCCGCTCCTAAATATTTATTGCTTTTAGGTAAGGGCCAGCTTCATTACCTGGTGCGCAGTGATATTATAGGATATAATTATGACCTCGTACCTACCTATGGCACCCCAGGTTCGGATTATATGTTTACTTCTGGATTAAAAGGAACCACTTTAGAACCGGCCATTCCTACCGGTCGTATTCCTGCCATTACAAATACTGACATTATTAGTTACCTGAATAAAATTAAAGAATACGAAGTAACGCCATCACAATTATGGCAGAAAAATGTATTGCACCTGGCCGGAGGAAGGAACAATGTTGAAAACACGAATTTCATCGCTTATCTCAATGGGTATAAACCCGTGATTGAAGGGCCATTCGTAGGGGCGAAAACAAAATTATATTCCAAAGACCAGGCAGTGGCAGTAAGCACCGGATTAAAAACATATATTCAGAAGGACATCGAGAATGGGCTGGGAATGCTCACTTATGTAGGCCATGGTGCTTCCGATATCCTTGAGATAGATTTTGGGGGGCCAGGAGAAATAAGTAACAAAGGCAAGTACCCTGTGATGATGTTTAGCGGATGTGTATTGGGGAACAGCTTCACCAAAGGGTCGCTGGGGGAGAAATATATTCTGTATCCTGATGGAGGCACTGTTGCCTGGATCGCCAATAGCGGGTATGGATTCACGAGTGAGCTTGATGCTTTTACCTCTAAGTATTACCAGAATGTGGCGGTGAAAAATTATAACCGGGGCATCGGAGATATAATTAAACAATCAATTGCTGATTACCAGGATAAGACAGGAACGAATATTTTTAACGTGATCCATTCGAGGCAATTTGCCTATGAAGGTGATCCGGCCTTGCGGCTTTATTTCAGGGCCCAGCCAGATTATTCCATCCCTAATATATTTATTACGCCGGGAGATATCAGCGCATTATCGGATTCATTCGCGGTAGCAGTAATAGTTACCAATACCGGGAAAGCCATCACTGATTCGTTTGGTATTAGCTTGAAACGTACCTTGCCTGATAACAGTATTATCCAAATCCCAACCATGCATAAAAAGGGGACATACAATACTGATACAGTTTTATTCTGGATTAAATCGAAAGATATAAAGACCACCGGCATCAATTATTTTGATGCATATGTTGACGCCAATTCGGAGATCGCAGAAAGTAACGAAACGAACAATCGTTTCACCCTGCAATTTTATATGCCTTCGGAGGGAGCACAAATAATTTCCCCTTCCAAATATGCCATTGTGAATAAGGTGCCTATCACCTTAAGGGCACAGGCCAATTCTGTAAGTCAGAAAAATCAGGATTTTATTTTTGAGATTGATACGAATGCTAATTTCACTTCCTCTTCGAAAATTATATCCGGTATCATCAGTACCAATTTCGTTGCGCAATGGCAGCCTTCCATTAACCCTACGGATAGCAGTGTATATTACTGGCGGGTTAAATTGGCGAATGCCACCGGCAACGATTCGTGGGAGAGCTCTTCGTTTATTTTTATCGCAAATTCGCCGGGAGGCTGGGCCCAGAAGCATTTTCAGCAATTCGATAAGATATCCAGCAGTTCCATTTCTCAGGATACCAATTCACGCACTTTCGGCTTTGTACGCAAAACTTCGTCATTCTATAGCCTCACTACCTATGGTCAAAATGGTTCATCCGTAAGAACCCATAATCAGAATTACTGGCCCACACGTTATGGAACCATTGGCGACGGTATATCCATCATAGCTTATAACCCCGACAATGAAGAACGATATAACTATACCAGCGCTTTCAATCCGTCGGTGCAGGTACCCAATCCTTTTGCACCCGGTAATGCGGGTACAGTAACAGTTAAGCCCAGCGGGACGTATTTTTTTAATACTAATAATATTGGCAATGCTAATTACCAGGCGATCCGGGATTCGTTGCGTAATCATATTTATCGAATTCCTTCCGGATATCATATTTTTATCCATAACGGCAGAAATACAGGTATTGAAAATTGGGATACTGCGTTGATCAATGCCTTTAGAAGTATTGGTGCCACCAAGATTGGAAAGGTGAAGGAAGGCTGGCCCTATTATTTAATGACCAAAAAGGACCCGCAACCGGATGATATTTTATACGAAGAAACCGCAGATACCATCAATGGAATATCTGGTCCGCCACTGGCGCAGAAGTTCGAGAAATTCACTCAGATATATCCTTTGGTTATAACCGGGAGCATGAGCAGTGAATGGATTTCGGGGGCGACAGCATGGCATAAAGTTTTTGTTTGGAACAGCGGGAAAGATAATATACGCGACTTTTTCCATTATGAAATTGTGGGTTTAACGAAAACGCATCAGGAGGTTACCCTATTCAATAATCAAACTGCAGATAGCGTAGATATCAGTACTATTCAGGCTGATCAATACCCTCAAATAAAAATTATCATGTATTATGATGATGATTCATTTCGCACTGCCTTACAATTAAAGCACTGGATTGTAACTTTTGATGAGCTGCCTGAAGCGAGCGTGAATACCAATGTCAATTTTTTCTTTTATAAAGATACTTTACAGGAAGGGGATAGTCTTCGTTTTAATCTCGCATTTCAGAACATCTCGGATTATAACCTGGATAGTATTGATCTACAGGTAAAGCTTTTGAACAATCAGAATATAGAAGATACGTTGCTCATTACCCGGCTTAAGCCATTGCCGGCTTACGACACGCTTATTTTCGGAGCTGCATTCAGCACCTACGGACTGAAGGGGCAAAACAGGCTTCAGGTGATTTTCAATCCGGGGATACAAAAAGAAAAAACATATAGTAATAATGTATTTCAGAAAAATATTTTTATTATTAATGATAAGATCAACCCACTGCTTGATGTGACATTTGATGGTGTGCATATCAATAATAATGAGATCATCTCGCCAACACCGGATATTTTAATAGCAGCAACCGATGAGAATAAAATCAGCCTTTTGAAAGATACACAGAATTTCAAGGTCTTCCTGCGTTCTCCGGCCGGCATTACCCAACGGGTTAATTTTAATACCCCGCAAATAACATTCACCCCGGCTGATTCGGTGAAACGTAAAGCGATAATTGAATATAAACCCGAACATCTGGCGGATGGTATTTATACCCTGATGGTCAATGTATCTGATGCTGCGGGCAATAAAGCAGGGGTTAATGATTATACGATAAATTTTGAAGTAATAAGCAAAGCTACAATCACAAATTTTTATCCTTATCCCAATCCCGTAAATAATGCCATGCGGTTTGTATTTACACTTACAGGGGAGAAGACTCCTGAAGATATCAAGATACAGATTACTACAATTACCGGTAAGGTGGTAAAAACAATTACCCGGGAAGCGCTCGGATCAATTCATATAGGAACCAATATCACCGATATTGTTTGGAATGGTAATGATGAATTTGGGGATCGGCTGGCCAACGGTGTTTATCTTTATAAGGTGATAATTAATGATAGAAAAAGTATCTACACCCTTCGCGCCAGTGATGGTGACACCTATTTTAAGAATAGCGATAAAGATATTAATAAAAATATGGGCAAGATTTATTTGCTAAAGTAAAAAAATCCCATTCCATTGTTCTTAAACCGGCATTCGGGTAATAAAATTGAAAAATATTTATTAATATTGCTCAAGGAAGATGATGTATAATAAAATCATCTGCCTTGATTTTTATTTATTAACTTATAAAAAACTTTTATCATGGAAGAAACAAAACACCTTGCCATCAGGCAATGGGCGATCGACGACAGGCCGCGCGAAAAAATGCTGCTCAAAGGCAAAGCTTCATTGAGCAATGCTGAACTCCTTGCTTTACTTATTGGTAACGGCACCCGCAATATGACAGCTGTTGCCTTATGCCAGGAGATTTTAAAATTAGTAGATAACGATATCGTTGCCCTCGGCAACTTTTCGGAGAAAGACCTGATGCAGGTTAAAGGAATAGGGCCGGCTAAAGCAGTAACCATTTGTGCCGCTATGGAACTGGGCCGCCGTCGACGAGCATTTGAATCGGCATCACGTGACAGACTCACAAAGCCCCGTGAAATTTATGATTATTTCAACCCGGAATTTGACAACCTGGGACATGAAGAATTTTGGATCATTCTCTTACGACGTAATTTATCGGTAATTAAAAAAGAGAGGATTAGCGTTGGAGGCTTGCATGGAACCGTGGTGGATGTAATGAAAATAATGAAGCAGGCGATTGAAGGAGCAGCCTCTTCTCTGATACTTGCCCATAATCATCCTTCAGGAAATTTAAGCCCGAGTGCACAGGATATTGATATCACTAAAAGGATTATAGAAGCCTGTAGAATTTTTGGTATCTCTGTCCTTGATCATCTTATTATTACTGATCATGGTTTTTATAGTTTTGCTGATGAAGGGCAGCTGTAAGGAAAGATAAGCCGTTATAAGAAGCAATTGGGTGATTAATATATGGCTTGATTAATTTTGTAAAAAAATATTTGTAAAGAGAAAGCAAGGCTATTTGAATAATTTAAACAAGAGCTTAACAAATAGGATTTTTATCTGGAGATAATTTCGTCTTAAAATTCCGTTTTCTAAAACGTATTTTTGTAACCCCATTATTATATGAGTAAAAAGATACTAGTCTTAGGTGCGGGAAAATCATCATCATATTTAATTAAATATCTGACTGATCAGACCGAGCAGCCCGACTGGCAAATAACTATTGCAGATAATGATGTGCGTGCGGCACAAAAAAAGATTGGAAGAAACAAGCATGCCCATGTGGTATGGCTTGATGCCAGCAATTTAAACGCACTTACAAAACTCATCGGATTAAATGATCTTATTATTTCTTTACTGCCTGCTAATATGCATGCAGAGGTTGCCAAAATATGTCTTTTACACAGAAAACATCTGATTACGGCTTCCTATCTCAGTGATGAAATGAAAGCACTTCATAAGTCGGCGGAACGGGCAGGCGTGATCTTTCTGAATGAATGCGGGCTGGATCCCGGTCTGGATCATTTGTCGGCGAAAAAGATTATTGATGAAATCCATACCCAGAAAGGTTCCGTGGTTTCATTCAAATCATATTGCGGTGGATTGATTGCACCTGCCTATGACAATAACCCCTGGAATTATAAATTCACCTGGAACCCACGTAATGTGATTCTTGCAGGGCAACAAACAGCGCGTTACCTGCAGGATAATAAACCCAGATTTATTCCACCGCAACGTATTTTCTCCCAGGTAGAAAAAATAAAAATCAATGGCACAGTATACGATGGCTATGCCAATAGAGATTCGCTTTCTTATATTAATTCATATAACCTTCATAATGTTCAAACCATGATCAGGGGGACATTACGTAAAAGTGGATTTTGCGAAGCATGGGATGTATTGGTGAAGATCGGTCTTACTGATGATAGCTATAAGCTCAATACCTTTAAGCTTACCTATGCGGGGCTGCTCGAGGCGATGATGCCTGTGAATAATAAAACCCTGAAAAAAAAATTGGAACAGTTCACTGCAAATGCTGATGTCATAAATAAAATCAACTGGCTCGGTTTAACCGGTAATGATAAGATATCTATTCGTGATGCCTCTCCGGCGGATGTGCTGCAGCAAATGCTTGAACGTAAATGGAAATTAGAGAAGGGCGACCTGGATTTAATAATCATGCAGCATAATATTACCTACAAGCTTAAAGGTAAATCGCATCAGATACTTTCAACACTTGAATTGGAAGGAGAAACGGAGACATTAACCGCCATGGCCAAAACAGTTGGGCTGCCATTAGGCATTGCAGCCAAACTGATCCTGGAAAAAAAAATCAATTTGAAGGGCGTGATGATTCCAACGCAAGCAGTGCTTTACACCCCTATATTGGCGGAGCTTAAGAAATATGGTATTCAATTTAAAGAAAAGAAAATACAGAAATAAACTATTGTGTATGCCTTCATCTTAATTATAAATACTGTTTAATTTTAGTTTCTATTCTCTTATTTCAATTACGCCTGCCAGTTGAGCGAGTGAATCCAAATCAATTTCATTCATGCATTTAAAATGACCCTTAGGGCATTTATTGTATCCTAATTTACTGCATGGCCGGCACAATAACCCTTTGACCTCAATTATTTCAGATCTAGGATCTAAGCCCGTGGTATGGCCAAAATACGGTGCCATCCCAAATTCAGGAATTGTATTACCCCAAATGGAAATGATATTTTTTTTAAATGCGGCTGCTATATGCATCATGCCGGTATCATTAGTTATTACCAGTGTTGACTGCTTCAATAAGGAAGCTGATTGGGCCACGCCATATTTATTCACGGCATTATAAACAATTGCTGTTCCTGTTTCTTTTACTATCGCGATGGAGTTTTCCAATTCAGCGTTTCCTCCCATAAGCACAATCGGTTGGTTTAGCTTTTTTATCAGGCTCACCACTTTATGATTGGGCAGACGTTTGGTGAAAAAGGTTCCGCTCAGCACCAGTGCGATATAGCCCGATGCGAACGCAGGCGGGAGTTTCGTGATATCAACTTCGTCTACTATATTTATAAAGAAATCCAATCCCTGGTGATCATTAAATACATCCAGACTCGTAACGGTTTCAAAATAACGGTCTACAATATGTGCTGCCGGCAGCTTGTTAATCTTGAAATTTACCATGAGCCATTTTTCGAAATTCAATTTATCAAAAGAATAACTTTTTACACCCAGGCCACGCTTAACAAATAAGGAGCGCAGGTTATGATGCAGATCAATTATATAATCATATTTTTCAAGTCTTAATTCTTTTATGATTTTTTTCAGATCGTCCTTATATAAATGAACCTTATTGAGGTAAGGGTTATTATTAAGTATGTTTTTATAAGATGATTTGGTTAAAAAATGTATCTGCGCATTGGGATGAGCCTGGCGGAGGCACCGAATGACGGGGCTTGTGAGCACAATATCCCCAATTGAGCTAAAACGAATGATCAGTATTTTCAATGGTTTTTTTATCATGATCACTATTAGGCTTCCATGGTAATTTTATAGCCACTATGGGCGCGCATATTAATTACCGTATCATTATCAAAGATCAGATATTGCCCTTTTATTCCTTTCAGGATACCATCAATCTGAGGGGATTTATCAAATCCAATGCTGGCTACCTTTTGAGGATAGCCGGATAGCGGATAATTTATTTGTATTACCGGGCTCTCTTCTGTAAAGAAGACTAACATTTCAGAAGGAAGAAATTGTTTTAACGAATGTTTCAGTGCTAAGAGATCCTTTCCTGTTTTTTCACCACGGAGCATTTTACGCCAGTCTGTTTTATCTGTCAAATGATTCTTAAGAAAAACTTCCATCATACCGGCAAGATATCTGTTAGGCGTTTGAGCAAAAATTACTGCTGCATCCGCGCCCTGGTCGATCCAACGGGTAGGAATCTGGGTATCGCGTGTAACACCCACTTTAATATCATTGCTGGCTGCAAGGTATACATAATGCGGCTTTACATGATGCAATAGCTCCCAATCTACATTGCGGCCTTCACCAAGATGACCTTGGCATAGTTCCGGCCTGAGGATACATTCAGCATTTTCCGGGCTCCTGGAAAAGCAAGAAAAACAAAGTCCTTGCGCAAATGATTTCCCCGTTCTCTTGCCACAAATGATACAATTAATTTCATTCTCATATCGAAGCGAGATGATCTCCCCGATATATTCATTCATTAATATGCGTTCTTCACTCAATGGTAACCAGTAAAGCACTTCGCCCGCCAGCTGGGTTTCCATTTTCTCGATAATTCCAGTTACCTGCATGTTACAAAGATACATGCCAGGAATAAAATACCATATGGAAAATTCTTAATTATGCCAGAATAGGGGGGAATAATTAGAAGAGGATAGAAAGTGTGATTCCGATTTACCGAAGCAACATCACTGTCCCGTTTTTAATGATGCGCTTATTATCGAAGCCCTTATATTGAACCATATATATATAAGTATCAATCTGGCAGGGTTTGCCTTTATAAGTACCATTCCAGCTCACTTTGGGGTCGTCACTTTCGAATAGCCTCTCGCCCCACCTGTCATAAATCTGGATATGAAATTCTTTTATGGATGCGGTGAATATGGCATACATATCATTCAATTCATTCCCATCAGGTGAGAACACATTGGGGATCCATACGATAGGATCGAATCCGAAACATATTTCATTACTCCAACTCTCCTGATCATACCCTCCGAAATCTTCTATTGCTTTTATGCGGTAACACTGGTAATAGCTGTCAAAGCCATTTTTATAGGCCGCGCTGGTATCCGTATACAGATCGTATAATTCGTAGGTTCCGTTATCACCCAGCTTACGGTATAATTCATAATGCTTTATATTGTTCCACCCAAAGTATTTATTCCAATTCAGTACCACAGCATAATTATCATCATTTGCTTTTCTTCCCGACAATAAAATATTTCGGTGAAAAGGTGCAATAATCGGATCGCCACAAAGATTTTTTATTCGCACGTCATACTCATAAGCAGATTCGCCGGTATTTTGATTTTTATGAATAAATATGGAATCATTTTTTGAAACTGTATCCACCATTACAAATGAATTATTGCTAAAAGCCGTGCGGCGCCAAATTTCGAAATTGCTATTATAACGTGGTGCATTTAATAATTTCCACTGAAGAATTATATTTTTATCATTTGAATAAACATCACCCACAGATTTTATAACGATAACTGGATGATCGACGAACACATTCAAATATTGGGTATCACCAAGGCATCCAAATTCCGACTGTTCCACAACACGAAGCGAACAATTATTTATATCGTCCCAATTGACACTGATTTTATTTGTATTGC
>JBBRJE010000018.1:0-17352 GCA_038219845.1 Bacteroidia bacterium | reverse complement strand
TCCCATAGATTTGAATATCTGAAAGATTTCTATGTGCAGCCTGATACGCGTAATGGATTGGCTTATAACAGGCAGGTTGTGTTTATGGGTTATGGGATCGATGATCCGAAATTCAATGATTACGCAAAAGATACCAACCTTACCGGGAAGATCGTTATCATCATGAATGATGAACCTTCCAATAAAAATAAATACTTTTTAACGGGCTCCCCTGAACATAGTTTATGGTATCATAATATTGCCAGAAAAATTGAGCGGATTATAAAGTACAAACCTGCTGCGTTGATAATTATCGACGATCAATTTGCAGCGCGAATCACCGAAATGAAGAAACTATTGGTGAATAATTCAGCACCCTCTCTCATACAAAGCATCTACCCTATTAATTTTCCTATATTGTTTACACACCAGGGTGTTGCTGCAAAGATGCTTGGCATGGATAGCCTGAAATTTGAAAAATTAATTAAGAAGACCGGGAAAAAACATAAGCCTTTACATTATTCAGGCAAGAGTTTGTTCTCTCTTGAAGTCGACCGGATTGAATCAATGAATATAAGCGATAATATAATTGGTGTGGTGGAAGGGTCGGATTTAAAAGATGAATATATTGTGATCTCGGCGCATTATGATCACCTGGGAATGCATAAAGGTAAAATATATTATGGAGCAGATGATGATGGGAGTGGCAGTTCGGCCTTAATTGATATAGCCCAGGCTTTCGCCATTGCCAAAAGTGCGGGCCATGGTCCACGACGAAGTATTTTATTTTGCGCCTTCAGCGGAGAAGAGAAAGGCTTATTGGGTTCCGATTATTATACCAAAAACCCGCTTGTGCCTTTGAAAAATACGATCCTGGATTTAAATATAGATATGATTGGCAGGGTGGATTCTACTTATAGTGCCGAAAATAATCCCAATTATATCTATGCCATAGGATCTAATAAACTAAGCAGCGACCTCAGGCCACTTTTGGAAAAGGCAAATTCAACCTATACCCATCTGAAGCTGGATTATCGTTATGATGATCCGGAAGATAAAAACAGGTTCTACTACAGGAGCGATCACTATAATTTCGCAAAAAACAATATACCTGTTATTTTCTTTTTCAATGGCACCCATGCCGATTATCATCAAAGCACAGACACCATCGATAAGATCAATTTCAATAAAATGCAAACCATTGCACGACTCGTGTTTTTTGTTGCATGGCAGGCAGCCAATCAAACCGAAAAACCGAAGCTTGACCTTAAATAATTCCCAATGAAAAGTAATTTGATTTATGGTTTCCATTCTCTTATCGGGGCAATACAAGCCGATAAAACAATCGATAAGATATTCATTCAAAATGGGCTTAAAGGCGACCTCGTATTTGAATTAAAAAATCTGATTCATGAGCGAAAGTTATTCATCAATTTTGTTCCAAAAGAAAAGATAGACCGTCTTACTAATGGTAATCACCAGGGGGTCGCCGCATTTATCACCGATGTTGAATATGATGACATCGAGGAGCTTGTGCCGCAGATTTTCGAACGCAGTGAAATTCCTTTGCTATTAATTCTAGAAGGTATTACAGATGTACGGAATTTTGGTGCTATCGCCCGGAGCGCCTATTGCGCCGGCGTACACGCCATTATCATTCCTGCCAATGGTGCAGCGCCAATCAATGAAGACGCCATAAAAACATCTGCAGGAGCCTTACATCATATCGCCGTGAGTAAGGTTAATAATCTGAAGACTACCTTGAATTATTTAAAAGAATGCGGCATCAGCCTTGTCGCCTGCACAGAAAAATCAAAGGATACAATTTATGATATTGATTTTAATATGCCGGTGGCTATTGTGATGGGATCTGAAGACAAGGGGATAAGCCCCGGTGTTTTGCAAATGATGGCTTCGAAGGTGTCCATTCCAATGCAGGGCAGCATTGGCTCGCTTAATGTATCGGTTGCCTCCGGCATCATTTTATTTGAGGCCTTACGACAGAGAGCCTTGAATTAGTTATAAATTAATTGAAAGTTATTTAAAAGTCCTACCTTTGCTTTGCAATGATAAAAATATTTTTAGCTTTAATTTCTATAAGCAGTGCTATATGCTTAAATTCACAAAATATCAGAATTATTGCCGATGACAAGATCATGCAAAAGCTGGAGACACAGAAGCTCATGAATAACCCCGATTCAAAGCATAATGGCTCCAGGTACCAGATTTTTCAAGGTTCATCACGCAATGCGGCCTATGCTGTGAATGCAAATTTTCTTAATTTATTTCCGGAAATGCCAGCCTATGTACAGTATGAGCCGCCCAATTTTAAAGTTCGCGTTGGTGATTTTCGATTTAAATATGAAGCGCTCGCTTTCAGGCAGCAAATGATTGAAAAAGGATTGAGCGGGTTCTTTATTGTGCATGATAAAATAAACGTGCAAAAGCCTAAATAATTTCTCACCCTTGAATTGAATTTTTGTATTCGCTAATCACTAACTACTAAACCACCAACCACTAACCACAAACAACATATCATGGCCCATACATTACCATCCCTACCTTATGCATTCAACGCATTAGAGCCTCATATTGGTGCACGCACAATGGAAATCCACCATGGCAAGCACCACCAGGCCTATATCACCAATCTAAATAATGCTATCGCCGGCACTCCTGCTGAAGATTTGCCCATTGAAGATATCATTTCCAATATAAGTCAATATCCAATGCCAGTGCGTAATAACGGCGGAGGGCATTTTAACCATAGCTTCTTCTGGAATAGCCTGAGTGCAAATGGTGGTGAGCCTTCCGCGGCGCTTAAGGCCGCGATTGATTCAGATCTGGGTGGAATGGATAAGATGAAAGAGGATTTCGCAAAGGCCGGAACAACCCGATTCGGCAGCGGCTGGGCCTGGATCACGGTTAAAGACGGAAAGCTTACCATCTGTTCAACAGCCAACCAGGATAACCCTATGATGGATATTGAAGGGGTGCGTAACGGTACCCCGATTTTGGGATTGGATGTATGGGAGCATGCGTACTATCTCAATTACCAAAACCGCCGTCCCGATTATATTACCGCGTTCTGGAACATTATCAACTGGGATGAAGTAAGTCGCAGGTTTGAAGAGGAACAATAAAATTTAAGAGGGCAATTATTGGCCCGATCAAACATGGGTTGCCCTGGTTTATCCAAGCAATCTCACGACAAGCTAATTGTTATTTCTTTTCCATAATACAAATGGCATGTGCTACAATTCCTTCACCGCGTCCAATGAATCCAAGCAGCTCATTGGTGGTGGCCTTAATTGATATATCCTCTTTTGATATAGATAGAATAGGGGCAAGGCATTCCTGCATCGCTGTGATATAAGGATTTATTTTAGGATTTTCTGCTATAACGGTGCAATCAATATTACCCAGAGAATAGCCATTAGATTCAACTAATCCGATGACATGGGCCAATAATTTTTTACTGTCAATTCCCCGATATTGTTCGTCGGTATTTGGAAAATGAGATCCAATATCTCCAAGGTTTAAGGCTCCCAGCAATGCATCGCAGATCGCATGGATCAAAACATCAGCATCGCTATGACCGTCTAGTTTTTTATGGAATGGGATTTTTATTCCACCAAGCCATACACCGTCACCTTCCACTAAAGGATGTACATCAAAGCCATGGCCTATTCGGATTTTCAAATTAGAGTTTAGTTGTTCAGTGGTTAGCCCTTAATGGTTAGTCTTTATATTTCCTAACGAATAACCACTATACCCTAATGACTACTTAGTATTCTTTCTGCTTTTTGAAGGCATCAAAATCAAAAATAAGACTGAATCGAAGGGTGTTTTGCAATGGATGCTGCTGTCCTAATGGAACAAGATAGGTGAAATCAAGTCCAAAAACCTGGTAACGTAATCCCGCACCAAATGTGAAATATTTACGGTTCCCTTTTGTTAATGGTTCATGAAAGAAACCGGTTCGAAGGGCAAACTGCTTATCATACCAGTATTCGGCGCCAATGCTCCAGTTGTATTCTTTTAATTCTTCTTTAAAGCCGCCCGGTGAATCATAAAATGACTGGTACATTCCTTTTACTACACCCACATTCGCATCCTTACCGTATTCCACTATTTTTACCCCCTGGCCATTAAGGCTGTCATCCCCATTCGTCTTTTTTAAATAATAAGGTAAGGTGGGTACTAGTAATTTAGTAACCTCACCGGTTATCATCAACATATTATATTGGTCGAATTCCATATTCGCACTAGCTCCAAGGCGAAGGGTAGTAGGAATAAAATCTTTATTCTGGGCATTGGTATAGCTTATTTTGGCGCCCATATTCTGTATGGTTGCACCAAAGGCATACGTAGTTTTATAACCTGAGATCTTAGAATCGTCTTTATAATACGCTGAGATATCTCCGGCGCCGCTCACACCTGCCTTTACAGTCACTGTTCCTTGAGCCGGTAGGTTGGGTACCAGGTTCGAATAAATGAACCGAAGCGCCACACCCATAGAAAACTTTTCACTTAGCTTACGCGAATAAGCACCATCAATGGCGAATTCATTCGGTTTCTGATCACCTAATGAAGCACCGAACTCATCAGTAAATTGAATGCTACCTAATGAAAAATAACGCATGGTCATTGCTGCAGCCGACACGTTATCAATTTTGCCATACAACGAAATATAGCTTAGGGATACATCGGGCACCAATTGACGAAGCCAGGGAGTATAAGAGATTCCAAGACCTCCTTTTTTCTCAACGAAAGCATATTTTGCAGGATTGAAATGCATTGAGTTTACATCTGCAAACGTTGCCACTCCACAATCGGCCATTCCTGCCGCACGGGCATCAGGTGTAATGGTTAAAAAAGGTACGGCGGTGGTAATCACATTACGCGAGCCTAATAGCTGGTTGCGGCTCGTAATTTTCTGCTGGGCCTGCGCCGTAAGTAAGGTTGTGCAAGCTAATGCTCCTAAAACGATTTGTTTCAAATTGTACATGTTTAAATTGAGTTTACCTCTTTGAATAGTTTAAAAATTAAAGGTAAAAATGCTTCATCTGATGGTAAGGAGTTCTTTTGATATTTGACCGGTTACAAACATATCGTATTTTTTCAATATATAAAAATTGTATTGTGCGCCTTTCGGTGCAAAAAAGGATCAACGCACGATCACAAGCTTGCTGGATTTTTGTTGAGCATTTCCCTCTTTGTCTTTCACCGTGGCCCTGAAAATATAAGTGCCGCCTGGCAAGGGTGCGCCCAAATCATTCTCACCATTCCATTCCAGCTCATCAAAACGAGTGCTGCCGTTGCTTTGCGGAATATTAAGTGTCATAATTTTTTCTCCTGTGACGGTGAATATATCAATGGTCACGTCCAGTGATTCTCCTGCTTTATTATGTTCGAAGCTGAAGATGGTATTTCCATGCCCCGAAATAAAAGGATTGGGATACGACATCAGCTTATCGATTTTTAAATCTTTCTTGTCAATAACAATAAAATCAATACTGGCTGTCCCTGAGTTATTATAGATATCCCATACTTTTACCGTGATGCTATGGTTTCCCAAGGCCAGATTATAATATGGGAAATTAATGCTTCCCCTTTGAAAATCATTCAGCGTTCCTTCAAAAAAATCATTCAGAATTTTTGGATGTGCGAGGTCAAGATCAAGTGTGGCGGTCATTTCATGGCCAATGCTCACGCCGCTGGTATTGATCCCATTTTGATCGAACAGCTTTGCAATCAATACCGGATTCTGATGGGTCGATCCTCCATTCATAAAGGAGGTATCATTGATAAATAATTTTACCTCAGGCCCTTTGGAATCAGAAACGGCATTTTTATCGGAGCCCCCCACCACAATTTTAGAATAGCTTCCGGCACCATCAGTATTATTTAATTTGTCGTAAGCATAGTAGCTTATTTTTCCCAATCCGAAATTATATGCAATATCTTTCGGGATCACCATATCAATCTTAAAATAACCGGCTTTAACGGCAGCAATTCCTTTGAATACAAAATTTTTCTGCATCGTAAAAGTTTCTTTATAGCTGTCATCATCATTAGCAAGTGTGGTATAGCTTCCGGGCTTGTCGAATACGGTAACTGAAACCTCCCCGTTAAATCCGGATAAAATCTTGTTTTGGAAATCTCCCACGTAACCTTCGATAGAAACCTTTTGCAAGGCACGTAAGGTATCATTGTCTGCAGAAACATCTTTATTATTAATTTTTGTAGTTACTACATTATATTTGGGAATCGCCAGGCGCATGCTAGGGTCGCCCAATAAGATAAAATGTTTGCTTGAAGGGCTTTTATTTATTGATTTCTTGTTTTTGGTAAGCTTCATGATATCCCCTAGCCGATTGCCCCCTTCCGCAGTCTTATCGAATGCATTATTGGTGGAAAAGTTAAGGTTAAGATCCTGGTTGATGGGGCCATACGCCACCCGGGTGGTGGTGAGCAAGGCAATACCGCCACCATAAGGATTTAAGATCACATCTTCACCTGCACTTACTTTGGCAATATGGTCGAACTCGGTGAACTCGCAGGTGGCGGTTACGAAAACAGGAAGCTGGTATTTGTTTTTCCAGTTTAATATATCCCTGTTGGCCGTGATCAGGCTCTCATGGGCCAGCTGCGTGCTGCTACCATGGCCGGTATAATTAAAAACAAGCGTGCCCCTTTGAATGCCCCGATTGACAGCATCAGTAGCGTCAGGGTAACTATAGCCGCTTCCCAATGAAATTTGCTTATAGGCATCCAGGTAGATCTTATCGATATTAAAAACACTGCTTGCATTGGCAGCTGTATTCGCTACTTCTTCCGCATAATGCATATGAACATTATGCTCCTGGTCATCACCGATAAACATCAAGGAATTACGCCAGTCGCCCAAGGCTTCCGGACTTTCATAACGCAGAATTTTGTCTACCATTTGTTCGGCTTGTATGGCGGTTCCTACCGGCAGCCTGCCGATTCCAATATCCAGGGCTTCAAAATCCTGTGGAAGCCAGAGCCCTTCATTATCATCCAGCAATCCGAAATAATCATCGCTCGCATAAGAATCAATATCATAAAAATTGTCTGATTCAAAAGTGGGCACAAAATTGGTATTGTCGTAAAAACGATTATCCGCTTCAACAAATACTTTTGATTCCTTATAATTAAATGAGGCATCACCGAATAGTAATAAATATTTGGGCTCATCAGCAGGAACGGTTGCCTTGTTATATAACATTCTCAAAAATTCACGGATGGCTGTTATATCCTGTGCCCCGCTGCTAAATTCATTATAGATCATTTGCGGAGTGGTCACAATCACCTTAAGTCCGTCGTGTTGCCTGCGATGATCTGCTAAACGGTTGGCCTGCGTTAAGAAAGCCGGGTGAGTAACAATGATAAGGTCGGCGAACGCCGATGCATGCAAATTCTGATTCTCCATTTTAACCCCTTTCTCCGGAATGAAAAAATTATTCGAAGCATCGGTGAAGCTCTCAAATTCATGGAAAGTATCCGTAGCAATCTTAAACGAGGTAATGCTATTATTATAAGATGTATTCAGCTTCCTGATATTTACACAATCGGTTACATCCCATACGGTGCTTTGCTGTGGGGTTGTCAGATTAAAAAGCGATATATTATTAGGGCCGGTGCTTCTTCCATCCCGGAAAGCCATCTGTCCACCGCTTTGAATTAAATAACGACGGGCCACCACCTCGAAAAAGTCCAGCCAGCCCCGGGCTTCATTATTATTATTTTTGTCGAACGCGTATCTTATTTGAAAATTGTCGCTGGTGGAAGTGAAATAATTTTCTACCGGTGAAACAGTAGAGTAGTAGGCTGCATCAAATGATTCGATGATATCGTTGCAGGCGCGTGATGCGAAACGGTTTCCATTATTGGAAATATTAAAATAAGTATAAGCCCCTACAGAATGGGCCATCTCAGAGGAGCGATAATAAATAGTATCGGTCTTAACTAAATTAGCTATAGTAAAATTAAAATCCTGGGTATTGTTTTTATTGAATGATTCGCCAAGCAATTCCGCACCGCTCTGGTAATCGTTTACCTTGTTCAACTCATGAAGGTAATATTCATCCCCCGTGCTTACCGTAAGATTTGGAACTCCTGTAGGATCAGTAGCAAGCATGATTCTTTTCCCAAGGGTATTATCTATCTTTAAATAATAGTAGGTGGTTTCATCATAATAATTGCTCTTATGGTTAAATTTGCCATTATTATAATTCCAAATGGTTTGGCTTTTTCCATAAAACACAATATAATCCTGTGGGTCGAATTTAGAATCTCCTTCTCCGTTAATATATATTGCATTTTCAGGCGAATCATCATAACGGAAGGCGTTATTTGCCCTGGGCAGCATGCCACCGCCTTTACCATAGATATGAATATTTTTGGGGTTAATAGAATTCATATCATAACCCTGATCTTTTAAAAAATTATAATCGAGCTTGTATAATCCCGTACTTTTAATAGCAATCCGGTAAATAATTCCATCAGCCAAAATGGAATTGGAAAGGAAGGAAGTGCTTCCAATTGTTTTATTAAGCGCCGCAATGGGAGTGATGGACAAATCGAAATTTGCGATTGCCTCGGTTTCATTTTTTTCATTCCTGCGTAAGCCGTTTATAGCTATGGTTGCTATGAGCTTCTTATTAAGGGTCGAATAATGGATTTTATAAGAGAATTCGCGGCTCAGACTAAGCTGAATTGAAGGAGCGATCAGCGTGGCTTCTGCCATTACAAATTTTATGTTTTTCAATTCCACACCCACTTCACTGGCTCCATTCATCGGGTATTCAATTAATATTTCAGGTGCCAGGGCATTATTAAGTGTGATATCATCGGAAGTTATAAGAGGGGTTGGCGGAGCAGATTCTTTTAATTGTAAAGTTTCGTACCTCCAGCTAATGCTTTTAGAAATAATTTCGGTCTGCGCACTGGAACAAGTCACGAAGAAAACCCCTACAATAAATAGTAAAAAAACGCGTTTAATCATATTTCGGTTCTGTAAAGCATAATATACGTTTGTAAATTTAATTAAGTTTTGGGTATAAACGCAACCTTTTAAGTTTTATTTGTATACCCTCTGAAAATGACATGAAAATTACATTAAACAGGATTATTTAATGTCCCAATTTAACCATTAATTCATCATGAAGAAAAATCTACCCACTTTTTCCGCGCTGCTCTTATCATTAATGATGATAAGCACCGCCATGAAAGCCCAAGACCCTGAGTTTTCCCAATTCTACGCCAATCCAATGTATACCAATCCTGCCTTTGCCGGAATTGAATGCGGGCGGATTGCGATGGCTTACCGGATGCAGTATTATGGCCTGGCCGGAGGTTTTGTTACGTTTAATGGCTCTTACGATCAGCGTAATGACGCTATTCATGGAGGTTTTGGATTGATGTTCACCAATGACAAAGCGGGAGAAGGTGTATTAACAGCGAACCATGTGAATGCGGTATATGCCTATGAACTGCCATTGAAAAATATCAATTTCAGGTTTGGGATGCAGGGTGGCTTTTTTCAGAAATCATTACAATGGGATAAATTACGCTGGGGCGATCAGATCCTGCCTCAGTTAGGCTTCGTAAATCCAACAAATGAAACGCGGATCGATGCCACAGTTATAGCGGCTAATTTCGGTGCAGGAGCTTTAATGTATTCTAAGAAATTTTATATTGGATTTGCATGTCATAATATCTCCCAACCCTACCAATCCTTTTTAAATGGGCCTCCTGGCATTGGCACCTCATTGCCACGCAGGTTTACTTTACATGGGGGCTTAACCATCCCGCTGGATAATAAAAAGGAGCCTGAATCCACGTTCTCTCCAAATATCCTGATCATGTCGCAAGGCAATTTCAGCCAGGTGAATGTAGGGTTTTATCTAAACCGGGGGCCATTGGTAACAGGGCTATGGTTCCGGCAAACGGTGTCCACCTCAGATGCATTGATGGCTCTGATTGGTTTTCGCCAAGGTGATTTTAAATTTGGATATAGCATCGATTTCACCGTTTCCGATCTGCATAGCGCTGGAAAGACGGCCCATGAATTTACAGCCATTTATGAATTTTGCAATATCCATTCTAGGCCTAGAATTTACAAGAAAATAATTTGTCCTACCTTCTAGTTTATTGAATCCTTTGTCCATATTTGTAGCATGAATAGAAAACAAATTTCGTCACTGGTAGTGTTTATTATCCTTGGTTCTACAAGGCTGGTAGCCCAGGATCCGGAATTTTCACAGTTTTATGCGAACTCAGTTTATACGAATCCAGCCTTGGCTGGGAGCGATTGCCGCAGGATAATTTTAGATTACCGGCTGCAATATTATGGCTTACCCGGAGGCTATGTTACTTTTAATGCGAGCTATGATCATCGCCTAAAGAAAAATTACGGCGGCATAGGCTTGATGTATACGCACGATATCGCAGGGGAAGGTTTACTTAAAGCGAACCACCTGAATGCGGTGTATGCAAATGAATGGGCCATAAGCAAAAAAATAAGTATTAGGATTGGAGTCCAGGGAGGCTTTTTTCAGAAATCGTTGCTTTGGGATAAATTACGATGGGGCGACCAGATCATTTCAATACTAGGATTTACTGATTCCGTATATAACTATACAAGCGTGGATAAATCCATCCTCAAGCCCAATTTTGCTTTAGGCACAGTGATCTTTTCTAATAAGTTTTATGCTGGCTTTGCCATTCACAATATCCTGGAACCCAATCAGTCATTTTTTGAAGGCAATTCTAAACTGCCCCGACGTTATACCCTTCATGGTGGAGTGATCATTCCACTTGACGGGCTGGAGGATACGAAATTCAGTATCTCTCCCAACATCCTGGTTATGTCGCAAGCTAAATTTAATCAGGTCAATATAGGCTTTTATATCAGTAAAAGCTCATTCGTTACCGGCTTATGGTTTCGTCAAACGGTGCCTAATGCCGATGCACTGATTGGTATGCTTGGCTATCGGGAGGGACATTTCAAAATAGCATATACGCTTGACATCACTATCTCTGGTTTACGAAAGGCAGGAAAAACGGGGCATGAAATTTCACTCATTTATCAATTCACTAAGAAAAAAAATCCATGCTCCCCAAATCCGAGGTGTCCGGTATTTTAATCTCAAATTCATTTTGTTATTTAAATTCATTAATATATATTTGTAAACATGTTGAATAAACTACGTCTTTGTATTGCATCACTGTTTGTGATTTTGACAGTAAGCCAAATGAGAGCCCAGGATCCTGAGTTTTCCCAATTTTACGCTAACCCTTTATACACCAATCCCGCTTTTGCAGGATCTGAATGCGGAAGGATAGCACTAGCCTACAGGATGCAGTATTATGGTTTGCCCGGAGGTTTTGTTACTTTCAATGGATCTTATGATCAAAGGGTTAAGGAGATTGGCGGAGGATTTGGTATCATGTTCACCAATGATAAAGCAGGGGAAGGTGTTTTAACAGCGAATCATTTCAATGCCGCTTATGCCTATGAGCTGGAGACGCCCAGCGGTGTTAATTTCCGCTTCGGTGTACAGGCCGGATTTTATCAGAAATCCTTACAATGGGATAAATTACGTTGGGGCGACCAAATTATTGCGCAGCTTGGTTTTGTGAATTCAACCAACGAAACCAGAATAGATAAAGCAGTTACTGCGGCCAATTTTGGTGCCGGATTTCTAATGTATTCTAAAAAGTTTTATGCAGGTTTTGCATGTCATAATATTACAGAGCCAAGCCAGTCCTTTTTTGGAGGTAACGGCCCTGGCACTACGCTGCCCAGGCGCTTCACAGTGCACGGTGGTCTTGTGATTCCATTGGATGATAAACGCGAACCTGATGCTACCTTCTCACCAAATATACTGATCATGTCCCAGGGCAAATTCAGCCAGGTGAACGTTGGTTTTTATTTAAACAAAGGTCCATTGGTGGCAGGCTTGTGGTTTCGTCAAACAGTACCAAATTCCGATGCCCTGATTGCCTTGATCGGTTTTCGCCAGGGAGACTTTAAATTCGGCTATAGCGCAGATTTCACCGTTTCCAATTTAAGAAGCGCCGGTAAGACAGCCCATGAATTAACTGCTACTTACCAGTTCTGTAATGAGCATGTGAAGAGAAGGACCTACCGTACCTTAAAATGCCCTGGATTCTAATACTAATTTTTTTTTTACTATACTTGCACAATATGTTGCTTAAAATGCCGTTAATAGCATTATAAATTTTCAGAATTATACCATGAAAGGATTCAAATTAACTATTGTTGGAATATTGGCCTTCGCCCTTCTTTCAACCGCGTGTAAAAAACAAAAATCGTCAACTACAGGCTGGAACCTGAACGATCCTAAATGGGGAGGATTTCAGAAATACAATTATAAAGGACAGGAAACCGGTCCTAACCTGGTATTGATTCCCGGCGGTACTTTTACCATGGGTACCCAGGAGCAGGATGTACTTTATGATAATAATAATGCTGAACGACGCGTAACTGTTCCTACATTTTATATGGATGAAGCAGAGATTTCAAATTTCCAATACCTGGAATACTTATACTGGCTGCAAAGGGTTTATGTTGATTATCCTCAGGTTCATAATGCAGCCTTGCCCGATACCTTATCCTGGCGTAGTAAATTGGCTTATAACGAGCCTTATGTAACCAATTACCTCCGTCATCCTTCTTACCAGGAGTATCCTGTTGTTGGTGTTAGCTGGATCCAGGCAAGCCGCTTCGCCGATTGGCGTACCGACAGGGTGAATGAGATGATTTTAATTCGTGAAGGGATATTAAAGCCGAATCCTGACCAGCAAAACGAAGATCAGTTCAATACTGAAGCCTATTTACAAGGACAATATGAAGGTTCAATAAAAGAGAAAGGACAATTAAAAGACCTTGATCCGCATGGAGCGGGAACCCGTAAAGTTCGACTTGAAGACGGGATATTTTTACCTGATTACCGCTTACCAACGGAAGCCGAATGGGAATATGCAGCTTCTGCCTTCACCGGCAATGCGAATAAGGGAGAAGAAAATATAAATACACGTCGAGTATATCCATGGAATGGCTTATCTGTAAGGGCCGAATCACCTGAAAAAAGACGCGGTGAGATTATGGCGAACTTTAAACGAGGCCGAGGTGATAATGCCGGTATTGCAGCAAAATTAAACGATAATGGTTTTATTCCGACTCCCGTGAAATCTAACTATCCTAATGATTTTGGATTATATAATATGGCCGGTAATGTAAGCGAATGGGTAATGGACGTGTATCGTCCATTATCCAGCGAAGATGCCAATGATTTCAGGGCATTCCGTGGTAACGTTTATAAAACCAAGCAGCTCGATCCGGATGGATACGTAATGGAGAAAGACTCGCTTGGTAGAATCAAGTACCGTGATGTTACCGTTGAAGAAAATGCCAACCGTCATAATTATAAAAAAGCAGATAATATTGGTTTCCAGGATGAAGAAAGCTATCAGAATGATGAGCAAAAATATGATTATGGCACTGCAACCCTGATCAATAATAAAGCCCGTGTTTATAAAGGTGGTTCATGGAACGACAGGGCCTATTGGTTAACACCGGGTACGCGCCGTTTTCTTGATGAGAACCAATCGACAAGCACTATTGGATTCAGATGTTGCATGGAACGTGTAGGAGGTGCAGCCGGAAATAATCAAAAGAAAAAGAAAGGCAACGGATATTAATAATCGTAAAAATATATTTATATTTAATTCCTGGAATTAATCTGTAAAAAACAAAAAGCCATCCTTCCATTTAATCGGAAGGATGGCTTTTTTAATTTCTGATTGATTCATTTCTAAAATTATATTTGCCATATCATTATTATGCCTAAAATATCTATTATCATTCCTTGCTATTTTAATGGGGAAAACATTCCCCTGACTTCAAAGGAATTGCTTGAAAATGAGAAAAATTTTGATGAAGGTACTATTTTCGAATATGTAATGGTTGATGATGGTAGCAAAGACAATACGTATGAGCAATTGCTCGCCTTTAAGGAGCAGCACCCTTCAAAAGTTACATTGGTAAAACTGGCAGGCAATGTTGGCTCCTACAACGCGATCCTGGCCGGGATGCATTATGCCACCGGAGATTGCAATATCATACTCGCTGCCGACCTTCAGGACCCGCCCGAACTGATGCCAAGGATGGTGGAATACTGGAAAAAAGGTATAAAATTCGTGGTGGCCAACAGGGAGAACAGGGAAGAAGGAATGGCGCAAAGAATTTTTTCTAATACGTATCATCGCCTTATTAAAAAATATGCCTTAAAAAATATTCCTCCTGGTGGATTCGATTTGGTTTTATTCGACAGGCAATTGCGCGAAGAAGTGATAAAAATTAATGAGCGCAATACCAACCAGATTTATTTGCTGGCCTGGCTTGATTATGATTATGTGAATATCCCATATACCCGCCGCAAAAGAGTGATTGGAGTATCCCGATGGACCATGAAAAAAAAGGTAAAGCTCTTTATTGATTCATTCGTCTCCTTTTCATTTGCCCCTATCCGCTTAATATCGGTGATTGGTTTGGTTTTAGGAACCATTGCTTTAATCTATGGTATCATAATTATTATTTCCCGGATTATGGGTGATATTTCGGTTCAGGGATGGAGTGCCATGATGGTCACATTCCTTTTTGTATCTGCTTTTCAAATGATGGCCTTAGGCATTATAGGCGAATATGTATGGCGTGCTTTGGATGCTGCAAGAGGTAGGCCTAATTTTGTTATTGATGAAGTGCAGCGGGCTCAAAATGCATAAGGCTTAACGCTTTAATTCAAAATACAAGGTACATCAATTGTCAATTGTATGTTAGCCAGTATTTGCTTACGCCTTACACCTTGTGCCTTACGCCTTACGACTATTTCCTTATCTTCGCGCCTCAAAGAAAACCGAATTTATAAAATGAATAATGTAGCGTTAAGCGAGCAGGAATTATTGAGAAGGTCGAAATTGGATGAGATCATTAAATTAGGTATCGATCCTTATCCGGCGGCCTTATACCCAGTATCACACCGGGCTTCAGAAATAAAAAAGAATTTTACTATAGACTTTGCATCGCAATATAAAAGCATCTGTATTGCAGGCCGTATCATGGGTATCAGGGATATGGGTAAGGCAGCTTTTCTGGTGATCCAGGATGAATCAGGTAAAATACAGGTATACCTCAAGAGAGATGAAGTATGTACCGGTGAGGACAAAACTTTATATGATTCATTGTTTAAGAAATTGCTCGATATCGGGGATATTATAGGTGTGAAAGGATATGGATTTATTACCAAAACCGGTGAAACGTCCATTCATGCTACCGAATTCAGCCTGCTCTCTAAATCGCTTAAGCCTTTACCCGTAGTGAAGGAAAAAGAAGGCGAAACATTTGATGCGGTAACTGATCCTGAATTCCGCTATCGCCAGCGCTATGCCGACCTTATTATCAATCCGGAAGTAAGAGAAGTATTTAAAAAGCGCACAAAAATGGTGCAGATTATCCGTAGTTTTTATAATGACCTCGGAATGCTTGAAGTAGAGACTCCTATACTGCAGCCCATCCCGGGAGGAGCGGCTGCACGCCCATTTAAAACGCATCATAACGCATTGGATATGCCTTTATATCTTCGTATTGCCAACGAACTATATCTAAAGCGCCTTATTGTTGGCGGCTTCGACGGGGTGTATGAATTTGCAAAAGATTTTCGCAATGAAGGAATGGACCGCACGCATAATCCCGAATTCACCATTATGGAAATGTATGCGGCTTATAAAGATTATTTCTGGATGATGGAGCATACAGAAAAATTACTGGAGAAAATTGCTATTGAACTCAACGGCAGCAGCGAGGTAAGGGTAGGTGATAAGTTGATTGATTTCAAGGCGCCATTCAAACGCATTACAATGTATGATTCAATTAAAGAACATACGGGCATTGATATCTCGGAAATGGATGAAGCGGAGTTACGCGGCACTTGCATCCAATTAGGAATTCATGCGGATGCCACCATGGGAAGAGGAAAGATGATTGATGAGATCTTTGGGGAAAAATGCGAAGCCTCCTATATCCAGCCCACCTTTATTATTGATTATCCGGAAGAGATGAGTCCGCTAACCAAGAAGCACCGGACAAAAAAAGGCTTGGTTGAACGTTTTGAGTTAATTGGCAACGGTAAAGAACTGGCCAACGCCTATAGTGAATTAAATGATCCTATCGACCAGCGCCGGCGTTTTGAAGAGCAGGTGGCATTAATGGAAAAGGGAGATGATGAAGCGATGTTTATCGATTATGATTTTTTAAGGGCACTGGAATATGGGATGCCGCCTACCTCCGGCATTGGTATTGGCATCGATCGATTATGCATGATCATGACCAACCAGCATTCGATCCAGGATGTATTGTTTTTCCCCCAGATGCGTATGGAAGTGAACCAAGCCGTTTCACCCACTGAATAAATAAAGGTATTGTTGATCCGGCTTATTTCTCGTTACAGTTGAACATCCACTGAATACCATATTTATCGGTGCAGCTGCCATAATAAGCTCCCCAGAACATATCTTCGAGGGCCATGGTGATTTTCCCTCCAATGGCTAAAGCATCAAATAATTTTTTCGTTTCAGCTTTGGTATCCGGCTCAAGATTGATATGGATATTATTGCCGTAATTTAATTTAAAACCCATTGATTCAGGAGCATCTGTTCCCATAATGACATGCCCGCCTAGAAGAGGCAATTCGATATGCATCACCAGATTTTTATCTTCGTCAGCGAGTGAAGGTCCACCCTCCTCCTGTGGCATATCTCCAAATCGGGCAATACCACGACCACCAAATTCTCCTCCAAAAACTGATTTATAAAAATTAAAAGCTTCCTCTGTGTTACGGGGGAAATTGAGATAAGTGCTTACTCTTGCCATATGATATGATTGTTAATCTGGTTGTGGCTGCAATATTAATTTCAAATACGGGAAAAAACAAATTTTACATTTCGGCTATATTATTTTAACTCTAGTATTTATACAGGTCACCGGCAATTCGAAATTATTTACGCTTAAATTAGTAAGGGTTTTTTAAATGTTTCATTCCTTCTCCTCTTTTTTAATTGAGATGAATCATATTTTTATTGGGAGAAATTTTTATAAATAAAACCGAATATAAATAAATCCCGTTAGTCTCTTCAAATTCAAATATTTTCAATCTATTAATCTTTTAAACACTCAATCAAAATGAACTCAATTAAATTTTTCGTTGCCGTATTGTTGGCAACATTCACTCTTGGTGCAAGCGCACAAACAGTTATGGTAGG
>JBBRJE010000017.1:0-19112 GCA_038219845.1 Bacteroidia bacterium | reverse complement strand
GAAGCCATCACGGATCGTAATCAATTTTTCTAAGGTCGCTTTAAAATTGAGCTTCTCAAGCTGTGGTAGAGGCAATTCACATAATGCAATAAAATATTCTATCTCCACAATCACACGATATTTCATTAATGCATATTCGCTGAAATAATCCTGGAGCACCTGTGTTTGCTTATGATAACGGCCGTCGATGGGTGAAACTGAGGTTAACGCACTTAATTCCATAAGGCCGCAAAGATAATGTTTTAAGAAATGAATAGATCGGATTTACTGATAATGATAAAGACGATGGGAGTTTAGCTTGGGTATTTCCGTATTTGATGTGCTGGCGAAATAATTAATGGAATCGAAGAAACTGTATTTTGTTCCAGAGGAAGAATTCGTGGGTAGAAGGGATGATAGTTGATTTCACCTGCCATAGGCAGGTTTTGTGCCCTGAAAAGCAAGGATGAAGAACCCCTTTGAATTATTAAAAGAATTTGGAATCAGAATGAGATGAACCATATATGTTCAAAGGAATTGGAATGAACCCGAAGGCCTCTTAGCACGAAACCGGCCTATTGGAAGGTAAGGCAAACTCTCTAATAATCTACCGACGAATTCTTTCCCGCTGAGGCGGGACAGGCTCTATTGGAAGATAATACAGGGGCAATGATAATTTCAAAGCTTAAACACTAACCCATCAAATTCGGAAATACCCATTAGCTTCGCTGGTAGATGATGGTGCCGAATTTATAAACGGTCATAAAGCCATCACTCACAACAATTTTTTCCAGATCGAAGCCATATAGCTTGATGCCCCTGATGATAAAGGTAGTTTCCTTCTCTGTCCGGGTGATCTGTATCGAGGCATTGTGCTTCACCAATATGGGAAATTTTACTTTCACGCCTTTCAATGTTGGCGTAAGTGTGAGCCATTGATTTTCTTCATCCAAAGTCTTAAACCAGAACTTACCCTCATAATAGGTGATCATCTCAATATTATTATTCAGGAAATATTGAATGATACCCCTGTCACCGGTAGGATTATGAACGAGCTTGGACATTTCACTTCCCAGAATAAAATCGCCGTCATTACTAAACAGGTCGAGCACAGAATTTACTTTTTCACGTTTATTCTGATCACTTCCAAAATTGAGCTTATCAACGCCAATGGAGAAATTAGTGAACAGAATAAAAATAATACAGTATGGTAAAATCCTTTTCATCTCATAAAAAAACTTAGGGATTACAAATAAAACTTATTTTTTGAATAATACAAGCCGGCGGAGGAGTTTTTATGGTTTTTTACAATATTTTTGCCCCCATGACTCCATCTCCTTTCAAATTATTTTTGTCGTTCCTGTTTCTATTTCCTCTCGTTCGCAGCAACGCACAAAAGATGAGTATCAGTCCGTCTAGTCTTGTTTTCAACACTCCTGTCCTTACTACCGCCGCCGATAGCATAACCTTTTCAATCACCAATAACGGCTGCGGATTTATTAAAATAGAATACGCTTATTGCCCCGACAGGCAGTTTTATTTAACCGATAGCAGTTCGTTCTGGCTCGCCCCCTCGGCAACAAAAACTATGCAATTGAAATTTTCACCTAACCAAAATATCCAATACAAGAGCGTTCTGGTATTCCATACCACGGCAGGAGAAATCGCGCTACCTTTAAGCGGCAAAGGGAAATTCATTGAATCCTATTATGATAGCACCTTCAATAAATTCGATGAAGGATTAAAATTATCACTGAATGCCTTGCTTGCCAGTAACTATACCAGCTATAGTTATAATGCAGCCCGCGACAAGATGTTCATGGAATTCGATAATAAAAAAATTAATGGCCAGGGCGCGGTACAGAATACCCTGGAATGCATTTATACCGGCCGGCTGGCAGTTGGCTATGCCAGCCGCAGCGCCTGCCAGACGAATGATAATTTCAATACCGAGCATACCTGGCCTCAGAGTTTTTTCGGCTCCGCCCTTCCCATGGTAAGCGACCTCAACCATTTATTCCCTACCGATGATGTGGCCAATAATTACCGCGCCAATAATCCTTTTGGCATGGTAAGCAACCCGGTATATAATGTCGGCGGTTCAAAAGGCATACCTACCTTATTCGAGCCACGTGATGCGCAGAAAGGCCGCACTGCGCGGGCCATGCTCTATTTCGCCATCCGCTATAATAACCCGGCTTACGGATTGGTTACCTTTTTCGGTCCGCAGGAAGCCGTGCTTCGCAGCTGGTGCATGCAGTTCCTTCCCGACTCCATCGACAGGAAAAGAAATAATGATATTTTTGGCTATCAGAAGAACCGCAATCCATTTATCGACCATCCTGAATTCCTGGAACGGATCACGTCGATAGCAAATAACTCTGTGGCACCGCTGAAACTGACACTATGGTGCGACACACAGAATATTTCAAAAAATTATTTTCTTTATGATACGATGGATTACAAAATCTCATTGCTCAATACCGGTAATGCCACCATCACCATGAGCAAGATTCAATTCACCGGAAATACTTTTAATATCAGCAATACAAGCACTGTTATTCCGGGGCAATCCGTCAAGGAAATAAGCATTAAAAAAGTGTTCTCCAATACAGGCAGTCTCACAGATACCTTAGTCATTGAAAACAATAGCACCAATCATTCGATCATAAGGATTCCAATTTCTATAAATATAAATACGCTGCATGTGAGTGCAACAAAAACCGGAATCTTATACGCAAACGACAGCGCTATCTTATCATTAAATACCTCGGGTGCTGTAAGCTGGAATAATGGGAGTACAGGTAAAACGCTGGTGGTGAAAAATGCAGGAAATTATTTCGCAACAGTAACTGATAGCAGTGGCTGCCATCAAACGGATTCGATAAATATCAGAAAAGCCGGTGCAGGTTTAAATCCCAAAGACATCAGCACATTTATATTGTATCCCAATCCGGCGAATACTTTTATTTATCTTAGGAATATGCAAAACTCGGAAATGCTTTATACTTTGATAAATTCATTGGGGGCGGTTGTTATGGCCAAACCGGCAGCACCCCATTCATTAATTTATTTCGATCTCAGTAATTTCTCCAATGGCATTTATTTTCTTCAGGATGAGCGGGGAGAAGGAAGAAAAATTATCGTGGTAAGGTAAAGGAACATTGATCAGAAACAACGCTCTACCTTATTTTTAACCGAAGCTAAATACCATCCATGGAACGTAGAATTTATTTTATCAATTGTCCTTGCAGGCGTAATAATTCTGTTTCCGACAATTTCGCATCATACCGGGCGGAGAGCAGCCTGCTTAGCGCGTCTTCATAACTCTTCTGGGCAAACATCAATTCAATATTATTCGAAGTGCCTAACCTGAATCTTTCCAGCGCGATGCTTACATTCTCTTTAGCGATGCTGATATTTTCTTCTTCCAACTTTAAAATGGCTATAGCGCCCTGGTAATTTTTCCACGACCTTAATAAGGAAGCGTCGATCACTGCCGAAGTTTGCTTCAGTGCGAGCTGGCTTTGTGCGATAGTATATTTCGCAATCTGTATCTGCGTCTGGCTTCTATACCCATTGAATAAATTCCAGGAAGCATACAGCCCGGCATTGAGCCCTCTGTTTTGGTTCAGCAATATCAGGCCCACCTGGTTTTGCGTTTGGGTGAAATTATAATTCACTGTGAGTCCTACCTGCGGCAGGGTGGTGCTCCTGGCTTCCTTCAAACTATAAGTAGCGATATCACTATTATATTGGGCAAATAAAATTTGGTTGTTATGGGCTAATGCATTTTGTTGCATGGCAGAGAGCATCAGTGAATCATTAATGGAGATGCTATCCTCCACGGTATACATCTCCTGGGTATTTTTTGTGAGAAGCTGGTTCATGGCTACGATAGCATTTTCCATATCTATACGTAATTTCAGCAAGGTAGATTTCTGCGCGTTCAAATCCACCTTCGACTGCAGCAAATCGAGCCGTGAGCCTGAGCCGATATCCAGTTTTTTTTGCGCGATCTTTTCTCTTTCAATATATATATTCAAGGTTTCGTTGGTTGCCTTTATAAGCTGCTGCGACCGAACCACGTCGAAATACAATTCAATAATTTTCGCTACTGTATTCTCCATCTCGATCCGGAGATTCAGCGCTCCCCGGGCTTGCAGGGCTTCCAGCTTATCTTTTGTTGCAAACATTTTCATGCCATCAAAGAGTGTCCAGTCGAGTATAATGCTGGCAGCAAAATTATTCGAAAGGGCCCCTTTACGGTTAACCGAAGTGCCGGTGCTGAATTCCTGCCTCGTATGGTAGATGCTCCTGTTTGTTGATGCCAGGAAATTCACTGAAGGCAGATAACCCGCATTGCCAATGGTATTAGAAACCCTGGAGATATCTGCATCAGCCTTAGCTATGCCGATGGAATAATTATTTTGCAGCACGATTTCTATTGCCTGCTGTAAGCTCAATTTATATTGAGCGCTGCAATGAAATACGGAGAACAATAATACGGTTAAAATTATTTTATATTTTTTCATCATACGGCGCTGGGTGCAGGTAAAATTTCTTCGCCGGTTTCTATTGTTTTATGTTCGTCAGAACTAGGCACGAAACGTTTGTCTTTAGATATATAGGAATAAATCGCGGGGATCACGAAGAGCGTTAATATTAATGAAAAAAGTAGGCCACCGATCACCACGATACCCATGCCCATGCGGCTTTTGGCGCCGGCTCCCAAGGCTAGCGCGATAGGCAATGCGCCCAAAGAGGTGGCCAGGCTGGTCATTAATATGGGTCGTAAACGGGCTGCTGATGCTTGTTTAATGGCTTCAAGCTTCGGAAGGCCCTGGTCTTTAAGCTGGTTGGCGAATTCAACGATAAGGATGCCATTCTTAGTTACTAATCCGATCAGCATAATGATCCCTATCTTGCTGAATATATTTAGCGTCTGGTTAAAATACCAGAGTGATAATATCGCACCTGCCAAAGCCAGCGGAACGGTGATCATTATGATTACAGGATCTTTAAAGCTTTCAAACTGCGCAGCGAGGATAAGGTAAATCAGCACCAGGGCAAATAGAAAAGCGTAGATGATATTCGAGGAGCTTTCGGAGAAATCGCGTGAGCTCCCAGTGAGTGCGGTTGTGAAGGATTCATCCAGCACCTTCGATGCGATGGTCTGCATTTCTTTTATCCCGTCACCAATTGTTTTGCCGGGCGCGAGCGCCGCAGATACCGTTGCCGATTTATAACGGTTATAATGAAAAAGCTGTGGCGGATTACTTTGCTCTTCCAGCTTCACCACATTATCCAGCTGTATTAAAACACCTTTATTATTTTTTACATAGATAGATTTTAAATCGAGTGGTTCATCGCGGTTCTCACGTGTAACCTGGCCTATGACCTGGTATTGCTTGCCACCCATGGTAAAATAATTGAAACGCTGGCCACTCAGTGCCAGCTGCAGGGTTTGGCCTATATCGGCGGCGGAGATGCCGAGGTTCTTTATTTTATCGCGGTCGATAACTAAGTTTAGTTCGGGCTTATTAAATTTTAAATTACAATCCACGGTTTGGAATACCGGATTTTTATTGGCTTCATCCAGAAATTTAGGGAGCACTTCTTTGAGCTTTTCAAAATTAGGAGCCTGCAATACAAACTGCACCGGCAAGCCACCACCAGGGCCGTTGCCACTGGAAGAAATTGTTTGCTGCTGGATCACGAATGTTTTGGCTTCTGTAAATTGTCTCGTAATTTTTGTTACGTAATTGGCTATCTCTTGCTGGCTGCGCTTTCGTTCCTTAGGGTCTTTTAAAACCAGCCTTGCGAAGCCGGTATTCACCGCTCCGGAACCTGCAAATCCAGGGGCAGTAACAGTTAAACAGATATTATTATCCGGGATGGAATCAGCGATGAATTTAGATAGCTTATCCATATACTTATCGGTATACTCATAAGAAGCGCCTTCGGGTGCAGTTACTGCTAGTCGCATCAGGCTGCGGTCTTCCAATGGGGAGAGCTCTTCGGGCAATAAGCGTCCCACAAAAAATATGATCATTACGGCCCCGGCAATAATAATAATAGCCCACCACCGAACGCTTAAAAAATTGCCCAGCGATTTGGAATAGCGGTTCTCCATCCCTGCAAAGAATGGCTCTGTGCGCTGATAGAATTTTGATTTTTTATGAGGATCCTTTTTTACCAGATACGCGTTAAGCATGGGCGTAAGCGATAAAGATACAAAAGAGGAGATGAGCACCGAGCCGGCGATTACCACGCCAAATTCCCTGAAGAGCCTGCCCACAAATCCGGGTAAAAAAATCACAGAAAGAAATACAGCAGCCAGGGTAACAGAAGTAGAGATCACCGCGAAGAAAATTTCATTTGATCCTTTAATCGCAGCATCATAAGGCTTCATCCCTTCCTCAATTTTCTTAAATATATTTTCTGTAACTACTATACCATCATCAACAACAAGTCCGGTGGCGAGCACGATGGCGAGCAAGGTGAGCACGTTGATGGAATAGCCCATGACATACATGATGAAAAAAGCGCCGATGAGCGACACGGGGATATCAATCAGCGGTCGGAATGCCACCAGCCAATCTCTGAAAAATAGATAGATGATCAGGATCACCAGGATCAATGCAATGAGGAGCGTATCTCCCACTTCCTTCACCGACAGCTTGATGAAACGTGTATTATCAAGTGCGATATCTAATTTATAATCTTTTGGAATATCTTTTCTTATCTCTTCCAGCCTCTTATAAAACTCGTTGGAGATATCGATATAATTGGCCCCTGGCTGCGGTACGATACCCAAGCCAATCATCGGTATGCCCGATAATTTCAGTATCGTTTCTTCGTTCTCAGGACCTAATGCCGCGTATCCCACGTCTTTGAGCCGTATCACATGATCACCATCGGATTTGATGATCATATTATTAAAACTCAGCTCATCCGTAAATTTACCCATGGTTTTCACCGTGAGCTCTGTGGTGTTGCCTGCAATTTTTCCTGAGGGCAGTTCCACATTTTCCCTGTCGAGCGCCTGCTTCAAATCAAGTGGTGTTAATGAATATGCTGCCAGCTTTGCAGGATCCATCCAGATGCGCATGGCATATTTTTTTTGTCCCCAGATTTGAATGGTGCTCACTCCCGGAATAGTTTGTAATCGTTCCGCTATTATATTTTCCGCATAGTCGCTCACCTGTAATTGATTCTTTGTATCCGATTGTAAGGTAAGCGCCAGTATGGCATCGGAATTCGCATCCGCTTTGGTCACCGATGGGGGGGCATCGATATCCTGTGGCAATTGCCTGAGTGATTGCGACACCTTATCACGTACATCATTTGCAGCGGCTTCGAGGTTAGCATCTAAATTAAATTCTACGGTAACCTGACTATTGCCCTGGTTGCTTGAAGAGGAGATGGAACGGATACCTTCAATTCCATTCAAGGCTTTCTCCAATGGCTCCGTGATCTGGGATTCTATCACCTCCGCGGAAGCCCCTGTATAGCTCGTTCGTACGGTGATCACCGGCGGGTCGATCGATGGATATTCACGTACACCGAGAAATTTATATCCTATCAATCCAAACAATACGATGATGATCGACATCACAATTGCCAGTACCGGACGCTTAATGCTGATAGATGATAAACTCACGCGTTTATTGATTATTGGAATTTAATATTTTCAAATTCATACCTTCTTTTAATTGCATAATACCCGTTGTGATCACCGAATCGCCTTCCGCAATCCCGCTGGTAATCTGTATCTGCTCATCCGTTCGGGTCCCCGTTTCCACGACCACTTCTTTAGCCTTCCCATTTTTGCAAACAAATATTTTCTTGCCTTTTAATATCGGGATGATGGCTTCCGTAGGAATCATGAGGGCATGTTCAATTTTATGTAAAGGCAAATCGATCTTTGTAAATGATCCTGTAAATAATTCCTTCCCGCTATTGTCGGCCAGCGCCCGAAGCTGGATGGTTCGCGTTGCCGGATCGATACGTGGCTCGATAGCATAAACCCTGGCATTGTATTTTTTATTATTATCGGCAACTGTAAAGGTGATGATATCGTTCTTACGTAATACACCCGCATATTTCTCAGGAACAGAAAAATCTATCTTCACCGGGTTCACCTGCTGTATTGTGGCGATTCTTGTAGAGGCATTAATATAGGAACCTTCGCTTACATATTTAAGACCGATGATACCGTTAAAAGGCGCACGTATCTCCGTTTTAGCAATCATAGCCCTGGTATAATCCATATCTGTTTTTGTAGAATTGGTAAGATTCTGAGCCACATCATACTCTTCCTGGCTGATGCCGTTGATGGCTAATAATTGTTTAAGGCGCGCCAGCTTTTCATCAGAGATCTTATACTGTAGCTCCATCTTTTTGAGCTGGGCCTGGTACTCGGCGTCATTGATCTTCACCAGCAGCGCTCCTTTCCTCACTTCCGAGCCTTCATTGATATTCAATAATATTATTTTACCGGAAATCTCGGGTGCCAGGATTACTTCTTCATTGGCCAGGATGGTACCGGTGGCGAATACATTATTGTTAAGCTCCCGGGCCTTAACTACAAAAATGGTTACCGTCGCAGCGGCCGCTGCCATTGGCGCCCCGGAGGGCTTAGTCTCTGCTTTGGGGCTGAGGAACAGCATCTTGATCAGGCCAAATACGATGATGATGATTACAACCGCTCCAATAATTTTTAAAGACTTCATTATATTTTATTCTTTACTTTTTTATAATTAATAATTACACGGTCGGAGGGCAAAGCATTTAAATTTCCGGAGATAATATCCAGGGCATTATTAAATTCTGCAGCCCGGGTTTTGCTTAATCCTTTTAAAGCGATTTTATTCAATTCATTGATCTCTTTATGAATAATGGGCATCACTTGTTTGGCTTTTTTAGTAAGCTCTATCCAGTATTCGCGGCGGTCGGCTGGGTTGCGAGATCGCTTGATATATTTCCTCTCTGCCAGATAATCGATGACGCTTACCATGGAGGCTTTATCAATTTTAAGTTTATCGCTGATACATTGCTGGGTGCATTTTACATCGCTTCCTTCCACCATCACAAGCAAAGAATAATGTTTTTCAATTTCCAGGTGCTCCAGCCTTTTGCTCAGGGCGCCATAATACATCTTGGTTAAAATTGCAAGATGCCGCCCCAGGGGCAATTGATTGTTGATAGAGGTCTTTTCCGGCATGATTTTAAAAGCAAAGATAATTCAATAGTTTATGATACAAACTATTTATTAATTCAACTATATCCCCCCGATGGCGTGAAAATGCGGTGTATTTTGATCCCCTTTTTCAATGATAGAAATATTCTCTTTTATTTTTTATCGTCCAGCTGTCCTCTGAGCGGTGATTTACGGAATCATACAAGGTGCTTATCCTATGCATTCCTGAAGGATCGTATTCCGAGGAAACTTTTGATATCAATGCGAGATAATTAAATCCGAAATACCATTCTAGGTTGATTTCTTCTATTCTTTGTCCCAGTGAATTATATTTATAACGGGTAACAGATTGATCCGTGCTTAGTTCAACACTATTCCATTGATAAGTTTTATTGTCTTCTTCCAGGAGATTTCCTTTGCTATCATAAACATAAGTATCGTTTTCCTTTTTGGTTATATGTCTTTTATAGCGTTCCCTAATCTCAGAATAACGAACAACCTGTCCCATTTTATTGAACCGTCTTTTTGATTTATAATCAGATTTTACCCATAAATGTTCATCGACAAAATAAATTTGCTCTGTCTCCTTTACATACCTTCCTGCTTTTCTATAAGAAAAATGTTTTTTCCGACTCCATTCCATCTGGTGTGTATTATAGCTCCAGGCTTTAGTGATAATTTTTTTTACTCTGTCTTTCCGGTCATAACTCAGCTGCTCTATCGTTGTCCTGGAACTATCCAGCCGGCCATATTTAAAATATAATACCTGCTGAAAAACAAGACGTCCTTTGGCATCGTACAACCCAATCATTCGACTCAAATCCACAGCCAGAACACCCTCTTTTATTTCATTTCTAAAACCCACCATTCTGATTATTTGTCCCTGTTCATTTTTAATTGTGATATGGGTTTTCATTTCCCAGGTATCCCATTGGTTGGGTTCAATAAAACTTTGCCAGTAAATTTTCTCAGTATGACTTAATGAATTTCTGTAATATTGAAATAATGATCTGCTTGTCTTTTCCCAAATTTTCAAAGAATCACGGAATTCGTAAACGGTGATGCTTTCCAAAGAATCATCCTGGTTATAACTATATATCTCTTTGCGTGATGAAATTATTTTAGCATTCTCATTGTATTCGGTATAAAAAAGCGAATCGATTTTATGCCCTGCTTTTAACGTAGTGAAAAATAATGATGCGAAGATCAGGAGGAGCAATCGATTTTTCATTGTAATTTAAGATGAGAAGTCAAAAATAAAGCAATTATATTTAATACTTTTTTAAGGTTATTCATTTCAATTCCGCAAAGCTCCGCATTCGGAACCTATGATGCATTATATTTTTGGCATGGTTCATAGAAGAGTGAATGGAATGCGACGCTACTCATGCCTCGCTCCTCCAACCCCCTATACCTCCGCTGCTTACGCAGCCCCTCAAACTTTAATCTCGCTCCTCGTGTCAATGCGATCCCCATATTAATAATTCTTAAGAATTCTCCTTCAAGCCCAAAAAAATAATTTGATTATCTTCGCACGACTCATGTCTCTTCGTAACAAATTCTTCTTTTACCTCTTAATTTTTTCTTTCCTGATCCTGCTTCATTCCTGTAAGGGAGGCAATTCGGTGACGAAACAGGCGAAAGCAAAAAATGATACGCTTGCCAATTACCCTTACTGGATCGCCATGATGGATAGCCCCAATGTGAATTATAATAAGGCGGTAGAAGCTTTTGATAAATACTGGGAACACCGCGAAAAGCCTACCGAAGATGATGGTGAAGGAAAAGATATCTATGGCAAAGTGAAATCCAAAGAAGAAAAAGAGAAGGAAGCCAAAAGATCTATTGAATACGTATATGAATATAAGCGGTTTTTAAACTGGGAACAGCGCAATAAAAATTTAGTGAAACCCGATGGTTTCATAATGACGCCGGAGGAAATTATGGATCAATGGAAGAAATCAAAAAACGACACACTCACACGATGAAGAAATTATATCTTATACTTTTTTATTTGCTAATTCCTGCTTTGGCGTTCACACAAAATTATGCCAGCTTCAGCCAGGTAGGCCCGGTGAAATTTCCCGACAATCCCAGTGTGCAAACCACAGGAATGGGAAGGGTGTCACAATTGTTATTTCATCCCACAGACAGCAATATAATGTTTGCTGTCACTGCCTCCGGTGGCGTGTTTAAATCATCCAATGAAGGAATCTCATGGCGGCCTATAAGCGATTTTTTACCTCAGACTTCCTGTGCTTCTCTTGCGATCAATCCGTTAAAGCCGAATGTGATGTATTTAGGGACAGGCGATGCAAACTATAACGGCGGCGGGCTTGGGGTTTGGAAAACAAATGATGGAGGTATCAACTGGTTTCAATCAACAAACGGGATGGGAAATAAACTGGTTTCTTATATACTTATCACACCCAATGATACCAGCACCTTGATTGCGGCATGCTCCGATGGCATTTATAAAAGTACGAATGCTGGGAATACCTGGGTGAAGAAAACTTCGGTGAACACCAGCTACCGCGATTTAAAATATCAACCATCAAGCACTACCCTTCTTTATTCGGCAAGCAATAGTTTTTTTTACCGCTCCTATGATAATGGGGAGACATGGATTCAATCAAATATAAACAGCAGCATTGCCTGTGCGGGAATTAAAGTTGCCGTATGCCCGGCAGACACTTCAAAAATTTATTGTATCGTATGGAAAAGTGGCGCTACCAGCCCTTTTGGAGGTGTTTATAAATCAACCAATAACGGCAGCACATTTACATTGCAGGTAGATACGCCAAATGTATTGGGTTATTCCAGCAATGGTAGCAGCCTCGATGGACAAGGTGCCTATAATTTAGCCATTGCCACCGACCCTACTAATGCGAATACGATTTATATAGCCGGAATTTGCATATGGAAATCTACAGACCAGGGCCTCTCATTCAACCTGAAATCTCCCTGGGCTTTTGGGGTGCATGCCGATAAGCACGGATACCTCTTCTCCCCTTTTAATCCCAATAAATTATTTATCTATCATGATGGTGGAATAGACCGGAGCACCGATGGCGGCAATACATGGATTACCCTGGAAGATGGCTTAAGCGCCTCCGAATTTTATAAGATGGGCAATAGCGGTTTATACAATGATTATATCATCGCAGGATTGCAAGACAATGGGATGGATGTGGCCACCGATAAAAAATTCGCTACCGTGCGCGGCGGCGACTGGGGCGGCGATTTTGCCTTTGACGCCTTCGACAGTAGTATGCTTTATGAAAATGGAGGCATCAAAAGAAATATTGCTTCCGGCGCTACGGGAGGCATCAATGGACAAAACGGAATTTATGCCGTGCATCCCAACGATAGCAATGTGTTATTTGAGGCTACAACAAATTTATTCAGGACAAAAAATCTCCGTGCCAACCCTTCAACCAATGTTGCCTGGACACAGATTTCAAGCATCACCGGAAATACTTCGCCTAACGCCATGGCTTATGCAAAATCTTCTGCCGGAACTTTTTACGTTTCTTTTTCTCCTCAATCTTTTTACCGGAGCGATGATATCAATTCCACTGTTCCTACTTTTAATAAAATAACTACGTTTCCATTTAACAGCGGAGAACAAATAAAACAACTGGAAACCTATGACTTTGATTCAACCATTATTTACGTTTTAACAAGTCAATCCCGGCTGTTCAGATCAAATAATAAAGGAGGTACATGGGTTAACCTGAATAAGAATTTACCGAATAGCACCATTATTAAATTTTTATTAAATCAAAAAGTGTTAGACTCCAGCATGTATGCTTGCACTGCCTTTGGGGTGTATTACAGGAATAGATTTATTGGCAACTGGGTTAATTTCTCCCAGGGTTTACCCACGATAGCTCAAATATCAGATATGGAAATTATGAGTGATGGCAGCACCAAAAGCCGTTTACATATTGCTACCTATGGAAGGGGAATATGGCAGAGCGACCTTTATAAAAGCAGCCTCAATGCCCCCATCGCAGATTTCATTATACAGTCTTCATCGGCCCAGGCATGTGTGAATACCGTGATCCTTATTGATAATTCAACCTATTCCCCGACATCCAGGAAATGGCAAATCATTCCATCCACAGGATGGTCCTATATCAATGGAACCGATTCATTTTCATCATTGGTAGAAATCCAATTTAATACCGCAGGGGCCTATTTTATTTCACTCACTGTTACCAATAATAAAGGCAGCAGTATAAAAACATTGAATTATAATTATTCAAACCTTGCCACAGCGGCGAATTGTTTTACCAACACCACCACCCTTGGCGGATACGGAATTGGAATCTATAGATTTGAATTCAATACCATCGACAAAGCCTCAGGGGCCGGAGCTTACAGCTATGAAGATTTCTCCTGCAATAGCAGCACCATCGTAAAAGCATCGGGAACCTACACCGCCTGGGTTACCAGTGGCACAAGCAATAACGAAAACGCAAAAATTTATATAGACTATAATAATAACGGCATATTTACAGATGCCAATGAGCTGGTGGGAACAGTAAGCAGCGGCAAAGGAAGACGTTCTGCATCAATTACAATTTTAACCAATCCTCCTTTACTTAATCGATTTTTACGTATGCGGGTGGTGAGTGATTTCAGCACGGTGAACGCACCCTGCGGTGTATTGAGCTATGGACAAAGTGAAGATTATTCCATATGGATCGATAAAACAAAGCCAACAGTAACAATCAATATTCCAAAACCGTCGGTGAGCAATGGTTTTAATGCCGTATTCACCACTTCGGAAATTGTGTATGGATTTGATGCCTCAGATCTTAGTATCGGCAATGGAACATTAAGCAATTTCATTCAGTCGGATCCATTTACCTATACCGCTAAAATTACTCCAACGGATAATGCTTTAGTTTATCTAAATATAAATGCCAATGGGTTCACTGATTTGGCGGGTAATTTAAACAATGGCTTTGCCGACTCCACCCTGTTCTTTTTAGGAATAAAAACATTCACCTTTGGAGGGCTGAGCATTAAGGATAGTATCGTTCAATCTCCTACCGGCGGAACCATCACCTGCTATCTGCCATTTGGCACAATCCTGGATTCGCTTACGGCTACATTTTTATTAAGCGATACGTCAACCGCTTTTGTTGGAACGTTTCCTCAAAATTCCGCGCTCACAAAAAATAATTTTAATAGCGCGCTAAACTATACGGTAAAATCGGCAGACAATTCGCTTTCAAAAACGTATACAGTAAATATAATTGTAAACAAGAACATGGAATGCAAATTATTAACTTATGGATTTGTAAGTCCTGCCGTGAGCGGGACAATAACACAAACTGCCACCGGCGGCAATGTCAATGTCACCGTTCCTTTCAGCACTTCTTTAACCAGTTTGATTGCACTCTTTACAGTAAGTGATAGTGCCAGTGTCTATATCAATTCGGTAAGACAAATAAGTAATAGCAATGCGAATAATTTTAGTACACAAATAATTTATAAAATCATTGCGCAGGATACTTCCTATTCCAAAACATATACGATAAATGTAAATTATGGCAAAAGCAGATCCTGCGATATGCTTCTATACGCCCTTCAAACTCCTGCTGTTGCAGGCACAATCACCCCCATAGGAACCTCGGGCGGGAATATCGCAGTCAGCGTACCTTTTGGAACCTCATTGAATAATCTTATCGCGCTATTTACAATCAGTGATAGCGCCAATGCATATATAGGAAGTGTAAAACAACAAAGTGGGATTACCAATAATAATTTCACAAGCACCTTATCCTATAAAATTGTAGCGCAGGATACCAATTACTCCAAAACGTATTTTGTCACAATAACTATCGCAGCCAATACCGCTGCGAATTTAATTTCATACAATATTGTGAGTCCGGCTGCCACAGGCATTATCACCAATACTTCTTTTGGAGGGCTGGTTAATATTACGGTGCCCTTTGCAACCAATATCACCAATCTTGTGGGGCAATTTAGCATCAGCGATAGCGCCAAAGCATTTGTTGCTACCATACAACAGCAAAGCAATATCAGTTCAAATAATTTTACTGATACTATTTACCTCGTTGTAAAGGCACAGAATGGTGTAAACACTAATTTGTATAAGATCATTGTAAAGATTACCCCCAATGCCGCTTGTGATCTGATAAGTTTTAAATTTAATACGCCTTCAGCAATTGGCATTATCACACCTTCCTTCAATGGAGGCACGGTGGCGCTTACTGTTCCTTTCAGCACCAGCCTTACGAATTTAATCGCCGAATTTACTTTATCAGATTCTTCCAAGGCTTTTGTAAATGGCGTTTCTCAGGTAAGCAATAGTACAGGAAATAATTTCACCGGTCCTGTAAATTATCTTATCAAAGCACAAAATAATACTTCCACAAAAACATACGTTGTCACCGTAACGAAGAGCACAGGGGTTGAATTGAGAATGGACAATGGACAATGGACAATTTCTCCCAATCCAGCGAGAAATGAATTACGAATTAAGGCTAAAGCCAATTACGAATTACATTCCGTAACCCTGAGCGAAGTCAAAGGGACAGAATACAGAATTATCAATATGGTTGGGCAGACTATATTAGATGGTAGATTATTAGGTAAAGAAACTACGCTTGATATTTCTTCATTGGCTTCCGGGATATATTATTTACAGGTGCAGAATAAGGAAGGTTTTGTGACACAGAAGTTTGTGAAGGAATAAAAGAGCTTTATATTTTTTTAAGCTGTAACCGCTTCGCGGTTTGTTTTGCCTTTCTTTCCGCGAAGCGGAAACCTGAACCATTGAAAAAAGAAACATGTATGCTAAGGAGCAATGCTCTTCTATATCTTCTTACAATGGTATCTCCACATATACATGCGTTCCTCTTCCTATGCTGGAATCAAAATTTACATCGCCATTTAAATATTCCACACGGGTCTTGATATTCCTCAGGCCTATGCCTTCAAATCGTTCTTCATTGGCCATATTGTAGCCTTTGCCATTATCTTCAATCGTTACCGATACTTCTTTTTCATCTTTGATGATCTGGATATCGAGCGTGCTTGCTTCCGAATGCTTGATCACATTATTTACGCATTCCTGGATGATGCGATAAAGTACCGTTTCAATGGTTTCATCCAGGCGTTCATTCAATCCATGAGTTTGTAAGCTTACTTTCAGGCGTGGGGAATCAATCTTATTCACGAACTCACGCACCGCAGATGCCAGGCCATTCTTAAGCAATACATTGGGCATCATCTGGTGCGACATGGTGCGCACCTCCCTGCAACATTCGTCGATGATATCCTGGGTGCGGTTAAAGAAAGTGTATTGCTCCTGCTTGTCGAAATGCAGCTCTTCATTCAGCGCGCTTAAATTCATCTTGGCTGCGCTGAGCATCTGCCCTATGCCATCATGCAGGTCGCCTGCAATTCTTTTGCGTTCCCTTTCCTCCGCATCAATTACAGATTTGGCTGTCTGCTCTTTCTGATTAGCGCGGGTTGCAAAAAGCTCTGCCTCCTTCTTAATTTTATAACGGTTGTAAATTAAATATCCGAACAGGGAAATAAATATGATTAGTCCGAGACCCAGCATGATATAAAAATTTTTCCTGCGTATCTCCAGATCTTTGAGCGCATTTTCCTTGTTGGCCAACGCTAATTTTTGCTCCTTCTTATCGTTCTCGAATTTTGCTTTCAGCTCCTCGATCTGGTTGAGCTGCGCATTGGTATAAAGTGAATCTTTCATGGATTGGAAGAGTGAATAATATTCCAGCGCGTTTTTATAATCTCCCGTCTGCTGGTAAATATTGGCTACCTGCTCATAATTGTATTGCAAAATATCGGGGAAATGAATCTCCTTCGAAATATCAATGCTTTTCTTGAAATTGAGAATGGCATTATTGTATTCCCCCTTGGAAGAATAGCACTCACCCAAGGCCGTATAACTCTGGCATATGGCAAATTTATCATCCACGACCAGCCTTAGCTCTAATGATTTGTTCAGCGCTTCCAGCGCTTTATCATACTGCTTCTGCAATGAATAAATTCCTCCGAGATAACAAAGAGAATACGAAACGCCCAGTTTTGCATCCGGCAATGATTCATAAAGCTTCAGGGCATTTGAATACCATATCAGGGCGCTGTCGGGATCGTTTTCAGATTCATAAATGATGCCCAGGTTATTGTAGGAATTGGCCACCCCCGACAAATCGCGGTTGCTGTTAAATAAATCGATAGCCTCATTAACATACGTGATTGCCAGATTCATATCATTATGTTTCCGGAGCAAAACACTCAATTCAAGATATACGTTGGCGGCCCCGCTTTTATCATTGTTCTCTTCAAATAATTTCACTGCATTCAGGTAATTCTTAAATGCAATATCATGGTTGCCATTGAGGTAATAAGTAACCCCAAGCTGCTTATAAAATTCAGCGGTTTTAATATTGAGCTTCCTGCGCTGGCATATCTTCAGTCCTTCATTGATATAATAAATGCTTTTCTCAAAATCGAAGGAGCGGTAATACTCCCCCAGCTGCTTGCATATATTGGTCTTCACCGTATCATCGATGCCCGTACTGAGCTGGCTTATCAAGGAGTCGGGAACGGGATTCGCCCAGGCATCAATGAAGCTTAGGGTAATAAAGATTAAAACAATAAATAATCGTTTCATGAACTTTACAAAGAAATACAAATCTGATCGGATAAAAATACCTTTTATCAGGTATAAATGGTAAATACGCATCCTGCCGTGGATGGTGGTGAGTAATTTTCATTTAAATTGCAGCCTTAAATTATATCTATTCATATGACCATCTTAAAATTTGCACCTAAAATATTCAAATCTGTAAGCACCGTTATCATCGCCGCTAAGAATTCAAAGTTCAATCACCTGGGTTTCTCGCCGGCCGAAATTAAATATATCAACCAGCGAATTAAGGACGATGAAAAATCAATGGTGATCAACCAGTTGAAGAGACTTCTATTAATTAAAATAAAAGATGAGAAAAAGAAAGGCTATGCCCTTGCTGAATCATTACGTATCGAAGGCGCTTCTTTTTCCGGTTTATTAAATAAGCACAAATATAAGGAAGTGCAGATCGTTGACTTGACTGGTGACGACGCCAATGTGCTCTCCCTGGCCGAAGGAATGGCCTTAAGCAATTACCAATTCCTGAAATATAAGAAAGACGCAAAAAAAGAATTGCATAGCTTAGAAACGATTCACCTCGCAGTGAATAAAAAATGGTCGGAACAGATTGCTGAATTAAATAATATTATTGACGGCACCTGCATAGCCCGCGACCTGGTGAATGAACCCCAGTCGTATCTTACAGCAGAGCAATTCAGCATGGAGATGCAGGCAATAGGTAAGAAAGCAGGGTTTAATGTAGACGTATTTAATAAAGCAAAAATTAAAGCTTTAAAGATGGGAGGCTTGCTCGCTGTGAATATGGGCAGTCAATTGCCACCTACATTTAACGTGATGGAATACAAGCCTAAGAATGCTAAAAATAAAAACCCGTATGTACTGGTTGGAAAAGGGGTGGTATATGATACCGGCGGCTTGAGCCTTAAGCCTACGGCCAACAGTATGGATTATATGAAATGTGATATGGGGGGAGGCGCGGCAGTGGTGGGTACGATGTATGCTATTGCTAAAAATAAACTGCCCATTTATGTTGTAGGCCTGGTGCCGGCCACCGACAATCGGCCGGGCGAGAATGCCTACTGCCCCGGGGATGTGCTCACGATGATGGACGGGCAAACGGTGGAGATGCTGAATGCAGATGCAGAAGGACGCTTGATTCTTGCGGATGCATTGCATTATGCCAAAAGGTACAATCCCGAACTCACGATTGATCTGGCAACCCTTACCGGCGCTGCAGCTGCTGCCATCGGTGGCTATGGT
>JBBRJE010000016.1:0-19645 GCA_038219845.1 Bacteroidia bacterium | reverse complement strand
ATTATACAGAGATCAGCGAGATGTTCGATCCTGTTGATATTTGCATACTGGGCTGTGGCGCCTATAAGCCGGAATGGTTTATGAGCACAAGCCATACCAGCCCTGCTGAGGCAGTGAAGGCTTTCAATGATACCAAAGCGAAGATATTCATACCCATGCATATTGGCACTTTCGATCTGAGCGACGAGCCTATGGGTGAGCCATTCAGATTATTGCAGCAATATGAGCAGGAAGGGAAAATTAATGGGGAGTTAAAGATATTGGATATTGGGGAGATTTTTGAATTGAAAAGGGAGAATTGAAGATTCAATAGGACCTGGTATCGCAGGAGGTAAATTATTACAACTTTCCTCTACAATTTAGATTAATTTTAGGTGAATGAAGTAATTCTAACCATCTATTATCACACCATGACGTGAATGAAGGTGAAGGGATTAAACGGCTTCAATTATATGCCCCCGAACCAGTATTTTGTTCTTGCTTGGAACAAAAACCAGCCTCTTTATTATTGTGAAATAAATTTATTTATCTTTCCCGAAATTATTTTCAATGCGTTATTTATTATTTTACCTCTTTCTTATTTCAGCATCTTTATTAAATGCACAGAACCCTGTACCAGCCAAGCCGCAGACCATTCCTATAATCGTAAAAAACGCCACCATTCATACCGCTACCGGAATTGTAATTGAAAAAGGCACCATCGTTTTTGAGAACGGCAAGATCACCTATATCGGCACAGAGGAAAAAAACATTGCGAATGCAAAGGTTATTGATGCAACAAATAAGCATGTATACCCGGGCTTTATCGCCCCGAATAATTATTTGGGATTGAATGAAATTGAACTTGTGCGCGCTACGCTGGATTATTCTGAGGTGGGTGATATCAATCCCAATGTACGAAGCCTCATTGCCTATAATACCGATTCCAGGATTATTCCTACCATCCGTGTTAATGGCGTTCTATTATCCCAGTGCACGCCCCAGGGCGGCATTGTAAGCGGTAGCAGCAGCATCGTGCAGCTTGATGCCTGGAACTGGGAAGACGCAGCTTTTAAGATGGATGAAGGAATTCATATCAACTATCCCGACTTTGCCCCTCCATCGGGTAATGCTGAGGCGGTGAAACAAGCCATGGATAACGACAAAAAACAGTTTCAGCTGATTGAAAAATTAATGCAGGATGCCCAATCTTACTCGTTCGAAAAAAGCCACGTGGCTATCAATCTGAAGTTAGAAAGCATGAGAGGTGTTTTTGATAAAAGCAAAACGGTGTATGTGCATGTAGAATATGTTAAGGGAATTATTCATGCCGTGAATTTTTTTAAAAAATATAATCTGAAATTGGTTCTGGTGGGCGCTGCGGATTGCTACGAGGTTACACAGCTGCTGTCGGATAATAATATTGCGGTGATCTTAAATAATATCCACCGCCTTCCTTCCCGCAGCCAGGAAGCCGTGGATATGCCATATAAAACACCGGCGATCCTGCAAAAGGCTGGAATAAAATATTGCCTTTGCACGAATGGAGGCTGGCAAATTCGTAATCTTCCATTTATGGCCGGCACCACCGCTGGATATGGCCTTACAAAAGAGCAGGCTTTGCAAAGCATCACAAAAAATACTGCAGAAATTTTAGGTATTGATAAAACAACAGGCACATTAGAAATTGGTAAAGATGCTACTTTGTTTATTTCTAATGGAGATGCTTTGGACATGAAGGGAAATATTCTCACGTATGCGTTTATCCAGGGGCGTGAAATAAGTCTTGATAATTCCCAAAAGCAACTAAATAAAAAGTATGCAGAGAAATATGGGGTGAAGGGCGAGTGAAAAATGATGCAGGCGTGCAATTAAAAATGGAGAATTGAAAATTGAAAATGAAATACAGGAATACATGGTTGCAAATTAAAAATGAATAATCAATTCAATTGCCGTGAGGTGTAAAACTTGCTTTTTTCTTCGGGCATTAAAAAAATCACTGTTAAAAATTAGCGTCTTATATAATCAATACCATTGTATTAATTTTCAATTTTCAATTTTCAATTTCGCAGCACTTCCTTTCTTGTCTATCTTTCCTGACGATAAATATTGGAGCTTATCTATAAAATAAAAATGCTTTGGAAATTCATATTTCTCCAGATGGTCCATCATTTCTTTTTTTAACATATCCAGTTCCACTGGCGCCATTACAAGGGTTTCAAAAATAACAATAAGCGCTTCTCCTAATTTTTCATCAGGAATTTTGTAAGCGCAATAATTAAAGAAATTAATTTTTATTACGGTCAAAGCTTTATCTATGGCCGCTTCTACCTTTTCTAAAGAAATTTTATAGCCCCCGCTGTTGATAACATTATCTTTCCTTCCGGTAATTTCAATTGAATTGTTTTCATGCAAAATTATTGAATCATGGGTAACTATTCCTTCATGAAAAGGAGTTCTGATCACTGCACATCCTTCTTCATTAACACTTAACTCAACATCTTTGAACGGGGCGAAATAAATTTGCTTTCCAGACCCATTGATACGCTGTAATGCAATATGAGAAGCGGTTTCTGTCATTCCATAAGTGGTATAAACTTTGGTATTTATCTTTTGCAACACATTTTGCAAATTATTATTTAATGCAGCCCCACCAATAATAAGTGTATCAATTTTATTTAATTCGTCGAGTTTTCCATGTGTAAAAAGTGATTGAACCTGCAAAGGAACCATAGCCGCAAAATCAAAATGAGGAGAAATGATTTTCTCCATAGGATCCGAGGCAGGTTCCACCACTTCCAAGCTCATCCCAATCTCTAAGGCACGAGCCAGCATCATTTTGCCTCCGGCCTTTGTGAAATCTATACAATGAAGGCAATGCATCTCCTCTTTCAACCCTAAAGCCTGTGCGGTATTCCTAATGCTCCATAACATTATTTCCCTCGACCATAGCATCTTTTGGGGTTCCCCGGTGGAGCCGGAAGTGAAGATTTCAAATGAATCTTTCTTGTTAAGCCACGCTGCACAAAATGCGAGAATGCCATTGGAATATGGGCTGAAATGATTTTCGTTTATGCTAAGATGAATCTCGTGAAAAGGAATTTTTTTTTGTTCAAGTAGTATAAAGCCCATGTGCGAAAATAAAAAAAGCAGCCCATAATTGGGCTGCTTAATTCTTCAGTTGATGCTGCTAAGCACTAAACACAAATCACCCACATATTTTTATTTGCTTATTCTAAATTCCACTCTTCGGTTTAAGGCCCTGCCTTCTTCAGTATCATTGCTGGCAACCGGTTTACGTTGTCCGTAACCGATGGTTGTAACCTTTGATGCATCTATGCCCTTGGATACAAGATAATCTTTAACTACTATGGCGCGCCTTTCAGATAAGGATTGGTTATATACCCCATCGCCCTTGAAATCGGTATGGCCTTCAACAGATAGCTGGATCCATTTCCTGTTGTTCAGGTATTTCACCAATTTATCCAGCTCCACTTTCGACTCTTCTTTTAATATGGTGCTGTCGAAGTCGAAGAATACTTTATCAGATATCAACTTCAATTCCCTTTCTTCTGCGGTAAGCTCTCTCGGGCATCCGTTTTTATCCACCCTTAATCCCGGATAAGTATTCGGGCATTTGTCCTTATAGTCAGGCACACCGTCACCATCAGTATCTAAGGTCTTGTCTATCATCATATCGCCTTTACCAAAGGAATAATTTATTGAGATGCTGTGTTTTAAAAATCCGTCGGTTGATTTCGCTCCCGGCGGGTAATCGTAATTCTCCTTAAAATTGGAATTAAAAGTCATATTGTAACCCAGGTGAAGCTGGTCGGAGAGGCGGATCCTGAACCCGGCACCTACAGGAAGGTTAAAGAAGGTGCCTTTGGCAGTCACACTGTCTTTCCCTGTTTTATACATGCACATGCCCAGTCCAAGTATCGCATAAGGCTGGATCAGGGCATCCTCTTTAATATAATCCCCGTTATTTAATTTGATAATCAGGTCGAGACCGATATCGCTAAGCTTGGTAGTGAAGCCTGCCCATCGAACGGTGTCTTTTGAATTATAGGAAAGCTTGCCGAAATTGGCATGAACGCCCAGATCGAATACATTATTAAGATACCGTCCAACCTGGATTCCGGGCGATAAATTCATTTCTTTGAATTTGAACTGACTGTTGCCCAGGCTGCCGTAATATTCTTTGGGGTTCACGCTCAAACCCACGCCCCAATGGTGTTGCGAGGTTTGAGAAAAGAGGCTTGTGCTTAGCAAGCCGATCATAGATAAGGTAAAAATTAAATTCTTCATATAATAAAATGTTTTTTAAGTTGGACAAATGTTAGCCAGGATTAAGCCCTGGCACAACGAACGCTCAGCGTTAAACAATTATAATGCCAAGACGATGTTATTTACATTCGGTTGGTGCTCCTTAAAGGATTTAAATGCATTGTATCTGTAAACCGGGATTGAATTGCGTAAATTCGCGCTCTTTTTTTCTGCACTATGTTAAGCGTATCCAATCTATCATTGCAATTTGGCAAACGGGTTTTATTTGATGAGGTGAATATTAAATTCACTCCAGGTAATTGTTATGGAATTATTGGGGCTAACGGGGCCGGTAAATCTACGTTCCTTAAAATTTTGTCGGGGGAAATTACGCCCACCGGCGGTAATGTAATTATGGACAGGGGAGAGCGCATGAGCGTTCTTTCACAGAACCACTTTGAGTTTGATGAGAATCAGGTGATCCATACGGTGATGATGGGAAATAAAAATTTATGGAGCATCATCCAGGAGAAAGAGATACTTTATTCCAAACCCGATTTTAATGATGAAGATGGAATTAAGGCAGCCCATCTGGAGGAAAAATTTGCCGAGATGAATGGATGGAATGCGGAAAGCGAAGCGGCAGACCTTCTCAGCGGACTGGGAGTAAAGGAAGCCCTTCATGAGAAGCTGGTGAAGGAGCTCAACCCGAAGGAAAAGGTAAGGGTGCTTTTGGCCCAGGCCTTATACGGTAACCCCGATATCCTGATCCTGGATGAGCCTACCAACGACCTCGACCTGGAAACAATCATGTGGCTGGAAAATTATTTAATAGATTTTAAAAATACGGTGATCGTGGTAAGTCACGACCGGCACTTCCTGGATAATGTTTGTACTCATATTTCAGATATTGATTATTCCAAAATAAAAACCTTTACCGGTAATTACAGCTTCTGGTATCAAAGCAGCCAACTTGCTTTAAAGCAACGCGACGATAAGAATAAAAAGAGTGAAGACAAACGCAAGGAGCTTCAGGATTTCATTTCCCGATTCAGCGCCAATGCCTCCAAATCAAGGCAAGCCACTTCCCGCAAAAAATTATTAGAGAAGCTCAATGTGGATGAGATAGAACCCAGCAGCCGTAAGTATCCCGGTATCACCTGGAAGCCGGAACGCGAACTGGGCGACCAGGTGCTCTCTGTGGACAAGCTGGCCTATGAATACGAGGGCGACCCCTTATTCAAAGAGATAAATTTCACTGCAAATAAAGGCGACCGGATTGCCATTTTAAGTAAAGAGCAATTGTCGATCACTGCGTTTTATGATGTGCTCCTGGGTTTGCGAAAAGCAAAGACTGGCGAATTTAAATGGGGAGTGACCACTAATATTTCTTACCTGCCAAACGACAATACGGAATATTTTAAAGGTGAAGACAATTTGATAGACTGGCTTCGTCAATACAGTAAGGACAAAGATGAAACCTATATCCGGGGCTTCCTGGGGCGCATGCTTTTTAGCGGGGAGGAAGTTTTTAAAAGTGTGAAAGTGTTGAGCGGAGGCGAAAAAATGCGTTGCATGCTTAGCCGTATGATGTTGCTCGGAAGCAATGTATTGGTTCTGGATCAGCCAACGAACCACCTCGACCTGGAAACCATCCAGGCACTGAACAATTCCTTAAAAGATTTTCCGGGGATGCTGCTCTTCACCACCCATGACCACGAATTCGCTCAAACTGTTGCTACCCGTATCATTGAAATAACTCCCAAAGGCGTACTCGATAAGCTGATGACTTTGGATGAATATTTCGAGAATGATTTGGTGAAGGAGCAAAGGGCAGAGAAATATAAATAATATTGTTTTAACTATCGTACCTCACAGGAACCCGAACCGGGCCCGGATGCTTCATTTTTCACTTTTCACATGTATTCCTGTACATTTGCCCTTTCACCCTGATTTATAAATGGATAAACCTGCCAAACGTATCGAGATCCTGGAAGAGTCGCAAACCATCGCGATGGCAAAAGCGTCAAGACAATTAAAAGCAGAAGGGTTTGACGTGGTGAATCTCAGCTTCGGCGAGCCCGACTTTAAAACACCCAAACATATACGTGATGCCGCCAAGAAATTCCTTGATGCGGGCTATATCTATTATACGCCCGTGGCAGGCATCCCCACCTTACGCAAAGCCATCAGCGAAAAATTCAAAAGAGAGAACGACCTCGATTTCACACCGGAACAAATCATTGTTTCCACCGGCGCCAAGCATTCGTTAATGAATCTGATCCTGGTATTGGTAGAGGCCGGCGATGAGGTGATCATCCCCACCCCTTATTGGGTAAGCTATAGCGAGATGGTGAAGCTGGCTGAGGGTAAAAGTGTTTTCGTTCATGGCACAGAAACAAATAATTTCAAGATCACGCCCGAGCAGCTGGAAAATTCCATAACAGAAAAATCCCGTGTCTTTTTATTCTCCTCCCCATGCAATCCTACTGGAAGCGTTTATAGTAAAGAAGAACTGCATGCCCTTGCAAAAATTCTGGCGAAGTATCCCAATATTTATATTGTGGCAGATGAAATTTATGAGCATATTAATTTTGTTGGCAGGCATCAGTCTATCGCGCAGTTTGATGAGCTTAAAGGCCGCGTGGTGGTGGTAAATGGTGTATCGAAAGCTTTTGCGATGACAGGATGGAGGCTGGGTTATATCGGGGCACCGTTGTGGATTGCAGCTGCCTGCGACAAACTGCAAAGCCAGTTCACCTCGGGCACCAATGCCATCTCACAGCATGCGGCCATCGCAGCACTTAACAGCCCGATGAAGTCTACTTCTGAGATGTGTGAAATATTTAAAGGCCGGCGGGATAAAATATATGAACGCCTTAAAAAGATCAAAGGATTCGAGACGAAATTGCCCGATGGCGCCTTTTATTTTTTCCCAAACGTATCGTATTATTTCGGGAAGAAAGCGGGCGATCTTATTATCAATAACAGCGAGGACCTCTGCAATTTCATCTTGCATGATGCCTATGTGGCCATCGTGCCCGGTAGCGCCTTCGGGGCTGAAGGTTACGTGCGGATAAGCTATGCCGCAAGCGAAGCCGACCTACTCAAGGCCATGGACCGGATAGAAGCCTCATTAAACAAATTACAATAACCCAGGAAGAATTTATGTTCGATTTCGATCAGCTGAAAGATCAGAAAATAATTATTATCGGCGATGTGATGCTCGATGCATATGTCTTTGGGAAGGTCGATCGCATCTCCCCGGAAGCGCCTGTGCCCGTGGTGATAGAGCAGCGTCGCGCATACCGCCTGGGTGGCGCAGCCAACGTAGCGCTCAATATCAAAGCCATGGGTGCAAGCCCTTTGCTTATGGGTGTGGTGGGTGATGATATTGATGCACAAATGCTGAAAGAGGAGTTGGAGAAAAACGGCATCAGTGCGATGCTGCTGGTGGAAGAAGCCGGCCGGCCTACCACAGTAAAAACAAGAGTGATCGGTAACAATCATCAATTGCTTCGGATCGATAAAGAAGTGCTTCATGCTATTGATCCCACTACAGAAGATGCGATCATGGAAATGCTACAGACACAGTCGGAAGATGCTAAAGCACTGGTATTTGAAGATTACGAGAAAGGATTGCTCCATCCCGGCCTTATTGAAAAGGTCATCGTTTTCTGTAAGAAGAAAAATATCCCTGTGATCGTTGATCCAAAGAAAAATAATTTCCTGGCCTATAGCCATTCCACGCTGTTCAAGCCTAACCTTAAGGAATTAAAGGAAGGGCTAAAACTCAACAAGCTCGATACGCCGGAAGAAATTGAAGCCGCAGCAAAAACACTAATAGATAAAATGAAACTACAGTATGTTCTTGTTACTTTGAGCGATCGTGGCGTGATGATCTGTGATGCCCATCAAACCCATCATATCCCTGCGCATATACGCCAGATTGCAGATGTATCCGGTGCCGGCGATACGGTTGTAAGCATTGCAGCCTTATGCATCGCCCAGGGATTGCCTGCCCGCGAAATCGCCGAACTCAGCAACCTGGCCGGCGGATTGGTATGCGAAGAAGTAGGTGTGGTGCCTGTAAATAAAAAAGTATTTATGGAAGAAGCTTCTTTATTAGGAATAAAAATGAAAGAGTGAAAGAATTAAAGAATTAATGAATGAATACAAAATACATTCGCGAGAATAAAATAGTTTACGTGTATTTAGTATTTTTTGTGTCTTCGATCCTTCGCTGACCATGTGTCGCCTTTAGCTTTAGATAACTTCTCCAAAGTTCACAACTTTGGAGAAGTTTAAATATGATTGTGCCGCGTGTATTCATTCCTTCACTCCTTCGCTTCGCTATTCCTTCATTCCTTCATCTCCCTCAGCCGATTTCGTCAATTTCACCCTTGCATAAAAAAACAAGGCCACCACAAAACATACCGAATATATCAGAATCGCTTTTCGCAGGCTGCCCGTCATGCTTACAATAATCCCCGTGCTTAGAGTGCCAATAGTTATCGCCGCCTTCTCAGTCACATCTAAAAAACTATAATAGGAAGAAAGTTCGTCCTCCTGCACCGGAATGAGCTTAGAGAAAGTGGAGCGGTTCAATGATTGTAAAGCACCCATCACCATTCCCACAAAAGAAGCCACAACAAAAAAAGGAATTTTATTTTCCACCAGGTATGCCGCGATGCAAACGAAGATCCATATAATCACCGTGATGCAGATCGTTTTTATATTTCCGATCTTCATGCTCAGCCTGGAAAATACGATAGCGCCGATGGTACCTACAAACTTCAATAGGAGCACCATCATGATCGTCTCACTATCTTCCAGGTGAATCACATCTTTTGCAAATAGAGTAGCGATATACATGATCGTTTGTAATGCCATCGCGCAAAAGAAGAAGCCATAAAGGAAGCGGCGTGTATTGGGCAGATGCCTCAAACTATTCCAGGCGATCATTAATTTATTCATTCCGTTTTTAAAATAGTTACCCTTATTACTTCCGCGAGGTTCAATAGGCAAGGCATTAAAAGTGATCTGTGCAAAGCCGATCCACCATAAGCCTACCATGGCAAAAGAGATTTGGCATGCCAGAGTTTTAGGATTCTCGAAATTATTCAACCCAAACCATTCCGGCTTGCTGATCATCATCAGGTTTACGATTAGTAAGATCACGCTGCCTAGGTAACCGTAGGCATATCCGCGGGCACTCACCTTATCAAAATTTTCTTCCGTTGTAATCAGCGGAAGGAATGAATTATAATAGATTATGCTGCCATTAAACCCGATCATGCCGATGATGATTCCCACAATACCGATCCAGTAATGCTGACTGTCGAAAAACATCAGTCCAAAGCTCGCCAGGGATCCCATATAACAAAAAATCTTCATCATCCTTTTCTTCAGGCCCTGGGCATCGGCAATACCCGAAAGCAGTGGGCTAAGAATCATCATGATCAAAAAAGCAAGTGACAGTGCATAAGAATACAAGGCATTGCTCTCAATAAGGAAACCAAAGATATTGACATAAGCTTCTTTCGCCTCTTTGGAAACCCCAGCCACAGTATGCGATACATTAGTAAAAAATGTAGGAAATATAGCTGCCGTAATCACTAAAGCAAAAGCAGAATTAGCCCAGTCGTACATCGCCCAGCGATTGATCAGCTTCTTGGAATTGAAAGGGATATTGTAAACCATTAAATTTTTGATATTGATGAAAGGCAAATAACGGGAAAATAAATAAAATTTGGAATGATGTTTAGGGTACAAAAATGCCAAGTTTGAACTGCCAATTTTAGCAGACAGCAACGTCATGATATCATAGAATATAAATATAACCGCCTTTGAAGAGCCCCTCGACCAATGTTTTAGCATGGTTATTAAAAAGAACTGCGTCTGACTGAGAAGAGGTTTATATAAGGAATTGAATTCATCATTCCAGAAGAATCATAACTGATTAAAATTTTTTTACGCACTTTCCCGAATCAAAAAACAAAATCTGCCAATGAAGAAATCAATCCTTCCCATAGCGCTTCTTCTTCTCACCATCCCTCTTTTCTCCCAAAAGAAAACCTATTATGGTCTTGAAGCCGCGGCCACCGACAATCGTTATATCTATTCGCAGCCTGATCCTTCTTTCAGAATATCAAAACCTTTACTAAGCGGCATGCTGGGGGTGCATGCCAGGCACGATCTCAATAATTATTTCTCGCTGGAAACCGGACTGGTTTTTCATAATTATTATGCCGACAATTATATTCAGTTCAACGACAGCTTTAATACGGCATTTTATCCATCCTATCGAAGCTGGCTGATCCCATTGCGGTTGCGATTGAAAATTAATTTGTATAGGAATAAAATATTTTTCACCCCGCTGATCGGTCTGCATTTATGCATGAATCAGTTTAATAAAGCAAATGTGAATATATCCATACATAAGAAAAATAGAGAGGATAAGGACTCTGTATTTGTTACTGAAATTTCGCAATCTATACATCGTAATATCCCGCTAATTGAAACAGGTTTTGGCCTGGAATTCAATATTGGAAAATTAGGGATGCTTACTTTTTCTGCGGGTTATTATTCAAGCTTCTTTAAAACCTATGAGCTTGGCATTAGCTATCATCATAATAATGATGCACCGGTCACCGCCGCGGCCTATACCAAAGGCCATTGCATAAGCATTGCTATCGGCTATAATTATTGCATCTCTGAACTTTTCAAAAATAGCCGGCAGGAAACAGAATAGTTATCATACATCTATCTGATAAAAAAAACGTCTATTTCAGTGTATCTATACTCCTTCCCTCGGCAAGGCTTTTTTCGCAAAACGAAATATGCAAGATAAAAAAAAGGCCGCCTGAGAATTTCTTCCAGGCAGCCCTTTCATAATTATATCTTTTAGCTTCCCGATAGCAATCAGGACACTAACTACATCTTATTTAATATCTATAATCACTGTGCGGTTATAGAAACGTTCTTCCGGTGTTTTGTTTTCGAAAGGTGATAAATTTTCATCTTCACCAAAACCATTCACTTCAAATTTAACATCGGTACGACCTGCTTTCGCCAGGGCTTTCTCCAAAACACCTTTAACCTCTACAGCCCGGGCCATGGATAAGGTTTGGTTATATGCTTCCTCACCAATGATATCGGTATGTCCATGGATAGTTACTGTTCCGTTTACCGGAATTTTAGGGGCCACAATATCGGTAAGATATTTTTCATACAAGGTGATGGCTTTGGATTCATTGAATTCGAATAATACGCTGAAACGCATCTCTTCTTCAATTTTAGGCGAAGTCCACGCTACCAGGTGAACAGGAGTTTCTTTTTTCACTATTTTTCCTTTAAGTGTTTTACCTACCATTTTTATTTTATAATCACCTTCACTACGGCTGCCTAGCAAATCACGAACAGGTATGCTCACTTTCTCCCCTGTAAAAGGACCGAAGTTCTGCACTTTGCCTTTTTCATCTTTTACTTCCAACGACCACGATGTAAACGCTTCGTTAGCGCCTGCAACATTAAAAGTAATATTGCTGTCAATAGATTCTTCCATACGTATGATCTCTATAGATTTCAATGCTGCATCTGGTCCGCTTTGAAACTCCATCAGCAAATCAGCCGAGTTGCTTTCTATAGATACCCTGCGATCGCCTTCTCTCAACAGATCCAGTTCTTTGTTTCCTCCCGGTTGTTCCGAGGGAAGCTTGGGTTTTTCACGTCCCTGAATATTTATTCTCGCAGGATTAATTCCAAAAACGTCTACCAGGTACTGTTTCACCGATTCCGCCATCAAACGGCCATCATCAGGGCCTTTTTCTGATGACCCTACCAAGGTGATTGTAGCATTTGGGTTTTTACCGAGGCGATCTCCAAGAATATTAATGATATTATAATATACAGTCATCTGCCTGGCAGAACGACCGGATAAATTTTTCGGTGCGAACACTTCGAGCTGGTCTTCCTTAAAATCTTTCACCTGGTCTTTACGTAATAATACATAACGATCAGCAATGGTGGTCGATCCTAAATTAAAGAAGATATAATTTCGCAGTGGGAATGTTTCGCGCACACGATGTTCTACCGGAATATTTTTCGGAGCTGTCACAGTGAATTGAGTTTCAACTTCCGGCATCTTCACTGGTTCTACTACAACCGCTCCGATCTTATGTCCGCGGCCTCCCTTAAAGGCCAAACCAATTCTTACGGTGGTGATATTCCATGTTTCTATAGAACGTGGATCCTGCCCGTAATACGGCTGGAATGAAACAAAAGGAGAGAGCATCCATTGTGCCCTTTTATCTTGCTTTGTAGAGAAGGGGATATCATATCCCATCCCGATCTGTCCTGATACAAGTGTTTTATTTATATCGCTCAGATCTCCTTTGATATCCGGATTGGGCGGCTGATTGGGAAATTCAGGGTTGGTTCCCAGCTCATAGGTAAATGCTTTGGTAAGGTTAAATGCAATACGCGGACCCCCGAACAGGTAAAAATTCTTTTTAAAAGGTGCGAAGCGAAGGCTTGGCTCCACGCTTACATAGCTTAGGTCGGTAGAAAGGTAAGCAGGACAGTTACAAGGATTGGTTACATGGTTATAAGAACCCATACGACTGTCGTAACCTGTTTGTAACATCACCCCCCAACGCGAATCGGGACGATGAAATTCAACCAGGGGTGCCAGGTAAAGCCCGGCGCTTGTGCCATTATGGAAAGCCGTAGGAACGGTAAGACCGTCATTCAGCTTCTGGGTGCTTCCACGGTAAAAATTTACATTGGCGCCCACTGCACCTCCAAACCACCATGAAGGTTTGGTGTATTGTTCTGGTTGTCCCTGCGCACGTACCATCAGGCCGGTGAAGATCAGGGAGATGATGAGAACCGCTTTGATGAAGAAGCTATAGATGGTCCACGGATCACGCGTGGTATTTTCTAAATTAATTTTATAGTACATATATTTTCTGATTAAGGTTTGTTGATGATATTAGTGCTGGTCATTACTACCGATCCGTTGCGGGCAAGCATTCTTCCGGTGGCTGTGGCGTAAGCGCCCATGGTGATGGAGGTTAAGGCCAACACATTTCCTTTGAAAGAAGTATAGCTTCCGATAGTGGCTGAGCTCCCTGTTTGCCAGAAGATATTTTTAGCCTGTGCACCACCGCTAAGGATGATATTCCCTCCTGATCCACCAACGGTGGTAAAGGCCGAGGCGACTTGGAATATCCAGACAGCATTCGGATCTCCCTGGGCATCCAGTGTGAGGTCGCCTCCAGCTACTGAGAGCGTAGAGGTAGATTTATAGATTCCTGGGGCGAGTGTTTTACCTCCCTGGTCGCCTGAAACTGTTGTTGGAGCCGGTGAAGTAGCGCCTTCAGCAAAAAGGTAAGCATCGGTTAGGTCCTGCTTGGCCTGGGCCAACATGGCTGCTACTCCCGGAGGCGAAGCATCATCTGAAGCATAGATGGCGCCATTTACAATGATTGCCGGTGGAAAACCGGTAACCGATGAACGAACACCGGGATAAATACCTACATCCATATTGTTGATAACACTAAAACCTGCGTTATTGGCTACTCCTACGCCGGCAATGATACCGAAGCGGCCAACAGATTTAAGATCTACATTGGGTCCGCCACCCGGAGGGATGGTAGAGAAATTCCATACATAGTTATTGGCCAGAGGTATACCGGCAAGGTTTTTTGCACCTGTGGTAATGGTCGCGGTATAAGTGGTGCCTGACATAAGATTGCTTGTAGGCGTAAATGAGGCTGTTGATCCGCTATAGGTTACGATACCTGAAACCGGCGTGGCGCCTTGCTTAACAGTAAACGTGCTGCCATTAATTGTTAAAGGATCCATTGGCTCGCTGAAAGTCGCTTTGATCACTTTATTCAATGGAACACCGGTGGCATTATTGGATGGGTCGGTGGAGATCACCGTTGGACCTGCTCCGTTGATGGTAGTGAACGACCATATATAATCGCTGGCCAAAGGAGTCCCGTTAAGGCTCTTAGCGCCGGTGGTAATGGTGGCGGTATAAATTTTACCCGGAAGCAAATTCACAGAAGGGGTGAAGGATGCAGTGGAGCCGCTATAGGTAACGATTCCGGAAACGGGCGTGGTTCCGTCTTTTAATGTGAAGGTATTGGTGTTAATGGTAGATGGATCCATAGGCTCGCTGAAAGTGGCGGTGATCACCTTATTCAGAAATACGCCGGTGGCATTATTCGGTGGATCGGTTGACATCACCGTGGGTACAGTTCCGCCGAGCGTGGTGAAGGTCCATACATAATCATTAGCCAGGGCAATACCGGAGGTATTTTTTGCACCCGTGGTGATAGTCGCTGTATAAAGTTTGCCTGGTAAAAGATTGATAGAAGGCGTAAATGAAGCCGTATTGCCACTATAGCTTATAACACCGGATATGGGTGTATTCCCTTGTTTCAGGGTGAAGGTACCCGAATTAATGGTGAGAGGATCCATTGGCTCACTAAAAGTAGCTCTTATAACTTTGTTGAGAGGTACCCCAAGGGCGTTATTGGTTGGATCGGTAGAGATTACGGTTGGCGCAGCCGTGGTTCCGGTTGTGAACGTCCATACATAATCATTTACCATAGAAGTGCCAGCCGAATTTTTAACGCCATTGGTGATAGTCGCAGTATATATGGTGCCAGGAAGCAGGTTAACCGAAGGTTTGAAAGATGCGGTATTCCCGTTATAAGAAACGGTGCCTGCGATTGGGGTGGTACCCTGCTTAAGAGTGAAGGTAAGAGAATTAATAGTTGATGGATCCATCGCCCCATTAAAGGTAGCTGTGATAATTTTATTAAGCACTACGCCCGTTGCATTATTCGCAGGGTCGGTAGAGATCACCAATGGCGCCAGTGTGCCCAAGGTGGTGAAAGTCCATATATAATCATTTGCCAGGGTGGTTCCTGAAGGGTTCTTAGCGCCTTTGGTTATTGTTGCAGTATATACTGTTCCGGGTAACAAATCTACCGAAGGCTTAAATGATGCGAGTGTGCCGCTATAGGAAACTACGCCACTTACATTGATGCTGCCGTTTCTCAAGGTGAAGGTGCTTGCATTGATGCTTGCCGGGTCCATGGCTTCGCTAAAGGCGGCGCTGATAGTTTTGTCGAGCGCAACACCAGTAGAATTATTAGTTGGGTCGGTGAAGATCACGGTAGGTGCAGCGATCTTTCCTGTGGTGAAAGTCCATATATAATTATTAGGCAGCGGGGTGCCGGATACAGCTTTTACTCCGGTGGTTATGGTTGCGGTATAAAGCGTGTTAAGCTTAAGATTGGCTGCAGGCTTGAAGTATACAGTTGTTCCGGAATAAGATATAGTGCCGGGTACCATTACGCTTCCTTCCTTTACATTAAAGGTAGCGGAATTAAAAGTGGACGGATCCATCAGCATATTAAAGTTGGCGCTTACGATCTTATTCAGGTACACGCCGGTATCTTTATCTGCGGGATCGGTAGAGATCACCTGGGGTACAATAAAAGCCCCGGTGCTAAAGGTCCAGACAAAATCCGTTTGAAGGGCCAGGCCATTTAAATCTTTCACTGCCGTGGTAACCCTTCCTGTATATGTATGGTTGGGCATTAGCGGGCTCGCCGGGGTAAAGCTGGCGGTTGAACCATTATAGGATACGGTACCTGCTACAACAGATCCTGTTACTATAAACGAGGATGAATTGATCGTGGAAGGATCCATCTTCTCGTTAAAGGTAACGGTAATCACCTGTGTTAGTGGAACGTTAATCGCCATGTTGGCAGGGTCGGTGCTTTTCACGACAGGGCAAACGGTGTCGAGGGGAATGTATTTGTCCTTCCTACAGGCACCGATAAACGTGGCCAGGCTAATCATGACCAACGTAGTCAGCCAAAAAATTTTTCTTTTTGTTTTCATTTTATTTTGGTTTAAGACGGGTGTGTTAATAATCATACTACAAAGGAAGCCTTTTCCCCGCATTAAAAGTTATACAATAGCGGTAATTCGTTATATACTTCACAGGTGTTATTTATACTGGTCGCAAGGGCATAAAAAAATATATAAAAACTGGGGCTGATGTAATTGTCCCCTTCATATGCGGTAAACATTGACTTGTAGAAGATGGCCTAAAGCAAAGAAAAAATCCAGGTAAATTTTTCCATTTCAGAAATAATCGAATCATACAACTTATTAAAGGAATTATATAAGAAACACCTCAAAATTATGAACACCTTTGCATTGTGAAAATACCTTCACAACCAAAACCAAAAATATCATGGCCAATACAACAGAATTAAAAGGACACTGGAATGAAACTAAAGGAAAGTTAAAGCAAAAATTTGCGATCCTTACCGATAACGATTTGATGCTTGAAGAGGGTAAGGAAGATGAATTATACGGCAGGCTCCAGGTAAAATTAGGCAAGACCAAAGAAGAAATCCATAAGCTGGTTTCAGATTTGTAATAATACAATCAGTCGAATTGAGTTCGAATGTGTTCTACGCGCATTCGCGTTCTTAAATTCTTAGTGGTAAGAGTGTAAATCTGGGATACAGCATCCCTTGATGCTCCAACCTGCGATACTTTATGTTTTGGATTTCCTAAAGCTATCCTATTTCCTGGTAGTATCTCCTGTGTGAATTGCAGGAGGATTTATTTTTCACGGGTATTGGCGATCTCACGTTTGGCATCTTTCAGCTTCAGGTCATCTCGTTTATCATAAAGCTTTTTACCTTTTGCCAATGCAATTTCCAGCTTCGCCAGCCCTTTCTCACTGAAAAAAATTCGAAGCGGCACAATGGTAAAGCCCTTTTCCTTTGTTTTTCCCAACAGCTTTTTCAATTCTGTTTTTTTCAGCAGCAGCTTCCGGTCGTGCACCGGCACATGATTATTTACTGAGGCGAATTTCCATTCGCTGACATGTACGTTCCTTAAAAATAATTCACCGTCAATGAAAGAACAAAACCCATCGGTGATATTGGCTTTCCCTGCACGGATAGATTTAATTTCACTGCCGGTCAATACGATCCCGGCCGAAAATCTATCGGTTAAAAAATATTCATATCCGGCTCTTCTATTCTCGATTATCACAATTTACTGTACAAATTAAAAATTACGCCTTACCACTGCTTGCTCCTGCTTCTCGCCGCTGTCCCCTTTTTACTTACAACTAGCACTATTCCACCGTCACACTCTTCGCCAAATTCCTGGGCTGGTCTACATTGCAGCCGCGCATGATGGCGATATGGTAGCTCAATAATTGCAATGGTATGGTGGCCAGTAAAGGCACAAGGCAGTCCTCTGTACGTGGTATCTCTATCACATATTCCGCCATCGACTTGATCTTTTCATCACCTTCAGAAACGATCGCGATGATCCGTCCTTTACGCGCTTTAACCTCCTGTATATTACTCACAACTTTTTCATAGTTCATCCCATCTGTAGCAATAACAACTACGGGCATATTCTCATCAATGAGGGCAATAGGCCCGTGTTTCATCTCTGCTGCAGGATAACCCTCGGCATGGATATATGAAATCTCTTTAAGCTTCAACGCACCTTCCAGGGCCACAGGAAAGCAATAACCCCTACCCAGATAAAGAAAATTTTGGGAGTCTTTAAATTTCTCAGCAATCTTTAATACCAGGTCATTCGATTTCAACGCCTGCTCTACTTTTGCCGGGATGGTTTCGAGTTCGCTGAAAAGCCGGCGCAGGTCCTTATCGGCGATCCTGCCACGCAATTGGGCGATATGCAGTGCGATCAGGGTTAGCACGGTGACCTGTGCGGTAAAGGCCTTTGTGGAAGCCACCCCAATTTCCGGACCTGCATGGGTATAGGCGCCTGCATGCGTCATACGTGGGATACTGCTACCTACCACATTACAGATCCCAAAGATCATCGCCCCTTTGCTTTTGGCCAGCTCGATAGCCGCCAAGGTATCTGCCGTTTCCCCGCTCTGTGATATGGCAATCACAATATCATCCTCGTTTACCACAGGATTGCGGTAACGGAACTCAGATGCATACTCCACTTCCACCGGGATCCTCGCAAAATCTTCGAATAGGTATTCGGCTACCAGGCCTGCATGCCAGCTGGTGCCACAGGCTACGATGATGATTCGTTTGGCATTAGTGAATTTATGTTCATACTCTCTCAGCCCGCTCATCTGGAAGGTGCCCTTTTTTGCATTGATTCTTCCCCTCATGCTGTCGAGGATGCTGCGGGGCTGCTCATAAATTTCCTTGAGCATGAAATTCTCATAACCTCCTTTCTCAATGCTCTCCAGGCTTATAGTAAGCTCCTTGATATAAGGATTTTCGATAACCTTGTTTTCAATGGTTTTTATAGTCAGCTTATTATCGCGGATGATGGCGATCTCACGGTCTTCAAGATAAATCACATTGCGGGTATATTCAATGATAGGGCTGGCGTCGCTGGCAATAAAATATTCGTTATTTCCTACACCTACCACCAAGGGACTCCCTTTTCTGGCCGCGATCAGCAGGTCGGGATGATTCTTGCTCACGATGGCGATAGCGTATGCGCCCACCACTTCGTTTAACGCCAGGCGCACGGCCTCATCCAGCGCGACATTCGCGTTATCTCGGATGTCTTCAATAAAATGAATCAGCACCTCAGTATCTGTATCGCTGGTAAAAGTATGCCCCTTTTTAATCAGGGTTTCTTTGATGGAAGCATAATTTTCAATGATGCCATTATGAATGATGGCCAGGGTGCCATCCTGGCTAATATGCGGATGTGCATTACGGTCATTGGGTTCGCCATGCGTGGCCCAGCGGGTATGGCCGATTCCTACATTACCCTGTACATTTTTATTCTGAACGAATTCTTCCAGCTCAGAAACCTTACCGGCCTTTTTATATACATTTAGTGAATTGTTGAGGATCGCAACACCAGCGCTGTCATAGCCCCGGTATTCCAGCCTTTTGAGGCCTGCGATTAAAATAGGGTAAGCTTCCCGTCCACCAATATATCCTACGATTCCACACATATTAAAAATAAAAAATTATGATGCGTTGATAATAAACTATCTGCAAAAATACATCTTTTGCATTTCAGATGATAAGACAATAAATACAGATGAAACGCTGCATTGGAACAAACTTCATTAATTTATATATGCCGGAGACTAGCCCCATAAAATTACATTATCCGCCAATGCAACCTAAACCCCCATCTGTGCGATTGCCAAATAAAGCACCTCTTTAATGATCAAAAGTGAAGAAATAGTATTCCGCATCACCCAACCCTGCAATGCAGACTGGAACAGCATGAAGCCCACAGAAAAAGGGAGGCATTGCAACCATTGTGCAAAGCAGGTGCTTGATGCAACAATTCTTGAACCAGCCGAAATATTAGG
>JBBRJE010000015.1:0-20475 GCA_038219845.1 Bacteroidia bacterium | reverse complement strand
ATGGGGCCATTCCATAAAACGGTCCTGGATTTTGTGATGGTATCAAAAAATGTTTTACGCGCCATGGGTCCGATATCGAGGCCCATCATATCATCCGGAATATCCATATTATCAGATTCGCCTGTGATGGCATCATTGCTGAAGGCATTGGCAGTGATGCTGTCGTTGGGTAATAAGAGATTGATATTTTTTTCTTTCGCCTTCTGTATTATTTCACGGCATAGTCCGATCCGGTCTTCTTCCACGAGTGACTTGCCGACCTGTCCGCCCATGGCCTTGAAAAAAGTATAAGCCATTCCGCCCCCGATAATCATATTGTCTACTTTATCCATCAGGCTTTCGATGATCAATAGCTTATCACTCACTTTGGCCCCTCCCATGATAGCAGTGAATGGCCTTTCGAAATTGTTCATCACCTTTTCCGCATTTTCAATTTCCTTAGCCATTACAAATCCAAGGCATTTATCTTTAGGAAAAAATTGTGCGATGATGGCAGTGCTCGCATGGGCCCTATGGGCTGTGCCAAAGGCATCGTTGACGTAGAAATTGCCGAGTGAAGCCAGCTTATTTGCGAATTCCGTATCGCCTTTTTCTTCCTCCTTGTGGAAACGGAGATTTTCGAGCAGGAGCACACCTTTGGGCTCAAGGGCCTGCGCCATCTCACTGGCTTCGGTTCCAATGCAATCGGAAGCGAATTTAACCCCGCAATCAAGCAGCGAGCTTAAGTGCGAAACAATATGTTTCAAAGAATATTTTTCTTCTGGGCCTGCTTTAGGGCGGCCCAGGTGGCTCATTAAAATTACGCTGCCACCATCTTTCCGGATCTTTTGTATAGTAGGGATGGCAGCCTGAATACGGGCATCATCGGCTATGGAAAAGTTCTTATTCAGGGGCACATTAAAATCCACACGCAGCAATACTTTTTTACCGGCGAAATTAAAGTCAGCAACAGTCTTCATGGTAAAGGTTTAATTTAAGGGCTGCAAATATAATTGTTAGAAAATAAACAGAGAAAATGGGGGTTAGGTATAAAGTATCAAGTATATGGTATTAAGCAATGCAGTTGATCCCGTATAAGGATATCTTCTATGGACAATTGAACACTAACTACTGATTGTTATCAGATAGCAACGAACTTTTTTTCAGCAGCATTAGAATAGTTTAAGTGCCCCGTTTACAAAAATTGTAATGATAAAAAAAAGCCCCCTGGTTCACAAAGAGCTTTTAAATTTTCGCGCTGAAGAATTATTTTATCTTGGCTGATAATTCTTTGCCGGCTTTAAATTTCGCCACTTTTTTAGCAGCAATCTTTATTTCTTTACCCGTTTGCGGATTGCGGCCCATACGCGCTGCACGTTTGGTAACAGAAAAAGTGCCAAAGCCCACCAGGGTTACTTTGTCGCCTTTTTTTAATGCGCTGGTTATGGATTTCGTAACCGTTTCAAGGGCTTCCTGTCCCTGTGCTTTGGTGATGCTTGCTCCCTTGGCGATGGCATCAATTAAATCTCCTTTGTTCATAATTGAAAAATAAATTATAAGGTGAGTAATTGTAAAATTTTACATTGGTAAATGTACAGGGTGTATTTGATTTTCCAAATAAATTTTTATGAATTTTTTTTCACAAGGCTTAACTATGGCTAATTTGAGCGCAAAAGCAAATATGCTTCAGGGCTATAAGTCACTAATTAATGATGTTTCAAGGCTATGCATTCATCCTAGAAAACGGCGGCGATGTCTGTAAATGTTAATAATCAATAGCTGCCTGACCTGGTATATGCTGATACGCCATAGGAGCGTTCATCTGTCCACGGACTGAAGTCCATGGTTACAAAATGATCCGAGCCTAAGGCTCTTTGATTTTTAATTCGAAATTTAGCGTTCCGCATTATTTTTCTTCTTACCTTGCAAAAAAAACTTATTTCATTATGTATAAAGGCAATATTTCCAAGGTCTTATTCTTAGACATTGAAACCACTCCGCAACAAAGCAGCTATCAAAATTTAGATGATTCCTTTAAAATGCTTTGGGATCATAAAGCAAAATTTTTAATACGTGACGCCACGGCTGACAGCCCGGAATCGATTTACGAAAGGGCCGGCATCTATGCTGAATTTGGTAAGGTGGTTTGCATCTCCTGCGGTTTCATTAGTCAAAGCGGAAACCTGAAAATAAAATCTTTTTCTGGGGATGATGAATCTATAGTGCTCAAAGAATTTTCTGAAATGCTGCGCCGGAATTTTAATTCACCCGATCATTTATTATGTGCGCATAACGGGAAGGAGTTTGATTTCCCTTATTTATGCCGCAGGATGATCATCAATGATATTCCCCTGCCGAATATCCTGGATATTGCAGGAAAAAAGCCCTGGGAGAATCCGCTTTTAGACACCATAGAAATGTGGCGTTTCGGTGATTATAAAAGTTTCACCTCCTTAAATCTCCTGGCGCAGGTATTAGGCATCCCGTCGCCAAAAGATGATATTGATGGCAGCCAGGTATGGCGTGTTTACTGGATTGATAAGGACCTGGAGCGAATTGTACGGTATTGTCAGAAAGATGTGGTGACGCTGGCGAAAATATTCCTGCGGTTAAATCAATTTCCAGTTTTGGAGGATGGCAAGATTGAGATGGTATAGGAGTTTCAGCGTTTCAATTAAATTCATTTGAGCTGGGGTAGATAAAGCAAAGGGGTGTAATTTATGAAATGCAAATCTAAGATTTGCTAACAGCCCTGCGTATTCTGGAGACTACGCAGAACTTCTCACATTGATCCTTTACGATAAATGGATAAGGAAAACATTTTGAAGGCTCTGAAGAACGGGAAGTGAGAATTCCTTTTAGTTTTAAATACTATAATAAGTGAATAAAAGAACAACCTCAGAAAGAGGATAAAGGCTATACCAATAAATTATTTGAACTGTATCCTACGATACCAGGCTTCCGTTAAATAATTTCTTCATCAGGCCTTCAAAATAGTTCGGGGCCAGCTTTAGGCGGCTGCCATACCAGCTGAACATCTCACCATCTACCATCTCGATCTTAGCAGCCGGCAATTCTTTTTGCAATTCTTCGATATGCTTGGGCTTGAATGGAAATGGCTCGGAGCTTAAAAAAATAAAATCAGGGTTCAAGGCTTTGATCTGTTCAATATCAATATTAGTGTAACGCGTTTCGGTGACGCAATTGGTGAGTCCGCATAAGCCCAGCATGCTGCTGATGAAAGTATCAGAACCAGCCGTCATATAGGGATTGTGCCAGATGAGGTATAGCACAGTTTTTGTTTCTTCACCGGTAAATGGCGTCTTAAAATTTTCAAAAGCTGCTTTAATTTCGTTGATAAGCTTCGCTGCATTGGCTTTCTTATTCACCATCGCCCCTACGCTCTCAATCATTTGCAAAGCCTGTTGCAGGTTATGTATATCGCTGATCCATACCGGTGCGATCTTTTCCAATGCTTCGATCTGGCTTTGCTCATTCTCCTCTTTATTGGCAATGATAAGATCGGGATTGAGGGATGCGATCTTTTCAATATTCACATTCTTTGTTCCGCCAATACGGGTCTTGTTACGAAACCAGCTCTGGGGATGAACACAAAATTTTGTGGTGCCCACCACTTCCATATCTAATCCTAAATTATGAAGGAGTTCGGTTTGTGAGGGTACCATGCTTACAATACGCTTTGGGGTATTGGGCAGGTTTGTTTTTCTATTCAGCTGATCAGTAAATTCCATTTAATAGTCCTTTAATATTTTTAATCCAACACTACACTGAAGGCATAATTTTGCATCGCAGTAATTTTTCTTTAACTCTAAGAGGGCCTGCGATTGCGCGGCATTCTTCACCACGGTTTTGATCGCCTGCCATTTCCTGATCACCGAATTGTTTTCAGGTGGAAGTTTTTCCAGTAGGTCTAATGCCAGCTCCTGTAACTTAAGCTGCATGCTGGCTTTGCCGTATACGAAAAGGAAAGGGCTCACCGTATTAATAATAATATTGTTGATAGCATCTTCACCCAATTGTTTTTTTTGCTTTTTACTTTCTTCGCTGAACGTATAATGAGTATCCCAGAATATGGTGGCGCTGCAATGGAAGAGCTGCTTTATATCTTTTGCGTTATCTTGTGCTGTTATCTTACTTAATAAATGTACCGAACGGTAAATCAAATTGGCAAACTGCGCTAAACGCAGCTGCGGGAAATTAGCCGGACGGAGCCTTAAAAACTTCCACAAAGTAACGTCTATTTCTTTGAACTTATACTTTTGTTTTTGATAATCGTATTCTCTCCGCAGATCGGTATAGTATTTTTCTTTGATCCGGTGATCATTCAGGAAGCCCGCAACGCCGAATAAAATCGCTTCAATCTGGAATAAATTCGCTTGATTCTTGGCAAAAATTTTCAATGGGATATTTTTAACCAGGAGCTCAAAGGGCAGGGCATTAATTTTAAATCCGAAATTACGCGCCAGGGTGATATAAAATGATTCCTCCCAGTTATTCCTCGTCTCCTCCATCAGCTTGTTGATATCGTTGCTTTTCCTTTCCAAACGCTCCACCAAGAGGCGCCGGAGCCAGGCTTCACGCACAAATTCATCCACCTTAGGCCAATGCTGCTGGCAGGGCACGAAGGGCTGCAATTGCTGCAGATCTTCATACCGTTCCATAATTATTTTAGGGATCCGGTGCTTTAATACCAGCGTCAGGATCTCCTCCCCCGAGCTGGATTTTATCGGTTCATCATCCTCGTATACCGCGTGAAGAATAATATTCTGATAGGTCAGGTCATGCTGATGGAAATGCTTTTTCCAATCACTGGATTTGATATGTACTTCCACATTCCCTGCCAGGATGGTATCGGCACATTTGATCCTTGCATTGAAGAAATCGGGGCCGGCATCAGCATTGTGTTCCCCAACACTGATGATTTGTACTGTTTCTCCTTTCGTGGTTTTCAGGTCCTGGTTATTGAACAACCGGTACTTCCATACGTACTGAAGCAAATTTTCATTCATAAATTCAATTGTTTAAAGTTTTTTTCTAAGATTATTTTTTCAAGATGAAGCGCTTCATGCTTTATATTTTCGAGACAAAGGGTACCGATCTCCTTATTTCCAAGGCATTGGAAAGGGGTATTTAGGATTTTTTTTTCATCATCAATCAGGAAGTAATTTAATTCTTCGATCCCTGCTGCGTCCCGGATGTCGAATAATGCGGCGCGACAGGCCAGGTTGGTTTTATTCACACTATTCTTAATCCTTAAAAAGATTTCCTCATGGCTCATAACTGCACCCTGGAGGCTGTCGATATAACGAATAAAATCGCCAATCGTGTAATGTAAAAGTTTCTGTTTACGGTTTAATTCTTCTTCTTTTTTATTGTTTAATTTATCTGCGATCTGCTGGTTGAGCATGGCATTATAATCTACCAGGGTATCGTTATTGGTAAGCACCTGTAAGGTATCCGCCGGTGAACTCAGCGATGGATTATTTTGACTCAGCTGCTTTATCGTTATATAGAAATGGAGGGCACCATAAAATATTAAAGCTGCAGCGGCAAGTCCGAACAAGGCAAGAAATAATCCTGGCAATTTATTTTTATTCATCCCCACAAAAATAAAAAAACCCCGGGGATACCGGGGTAATTATTTTATTATTATTAATTATTTTTTTCTTAGAACCGTTCAAGCTGGGTGAAGAAAAAATTTCCTTCTATCGCCGCATTCTCATCGCTATCGCTGCCATGAATGGCATTGGCGTCAATGCTTTTGGCGTACTTGGCACGGATGGTACCGGCCTCCGCTTTGGAAGGATCCGTTGCGCCGATCAGGTTCCTGAAATCGGCAATGGCATTGTCTTTTTCCAGTATCGCAGCATAAATGGGGCCTGAGCTCATAAAGGTAACAAGGTCATTATAGAAGCCCCTTTCTTTATGTACTTCATAAAATTTTCCGGCCATCTCAGCACTTAAGCGCGTGTACTTTAATGCGATCACTTTGAAGCCCGCCTCAGTGATGTCGTTAATGATTTTTCCTGCATGACCATTGGCTACCGCATCCGGCTTGATCATAGTGAAAGTGATATTATTACTCATATTTTTAATTTAAATGGTATTTGAAATTTGAGGCGCGAAGGTAAGTATTATGAATTGGATTTAAAGTGTGTTATACAAAATAGCGCAACGCCCTTTTCCCATAATCGGGTTATTCGGAATTTGATGGGTTCGCTTAAAATCAAAGGGTCACGATTATCTCCTGATTTAATAAAGTTTATGATATATATAAAATATACACTGTCAAAGAGCCGTAGGCTCGGATCATTTTGTAACCATGGACTTCAGTCCGTGGACGGGAACTGAAGTATTTGCCAAACGGCCTGAATTTTGATCATTAAATTTTAATAATTCTTAGTGTTTTCTTCTACCATGCAGGCACGAAGAACACTAAGGTACACGAAGAAAAACAGAAGCATTTTTCATTTCAATTTCTTCGGGGCTCTTCATGCACTAAGTGTCTGCGTGGTAAAGAATGCAGTTTCGTTATAAAGAACAATCGAGATTAGCCTTTTACAACGCCGAATTCAATCAGCGGGCCGTTAATGATATTATATAATTTCTCTGCGTAGCTCCCCAGGTCATCTTCGGTAAGCCCAGTCATGTCCATCGGCTGATGAACTATGGCGCGTGAAATGCCCGGCATGGCACGAAATTTTCCATCATCGGGAAGAAGGCGCCAGTTATCAATAAAGGTAATGGGTAAAACAGGAATTCCTAATTCCAGCGCAATTTTAAATACACCCGGCTTGAATTTTTTCATCACCGGGGTGCTGTCGGGGATACTGCCTTCGGGGAAGATCACCATGCTGGCGCCGGTGGCTAAATGTTTTTTGGCGAGCTCAAAAGCGCGGTAGCTATCTCTTACCGACTTACGGTTGACAGCGATATCGATGGTGCGGAAAAAGCGGCCAAATAAAGGAATCTTGCTTAACTCTGCTTTCGCCATAAAATTAAAATAACCCGGCACGGAAAGACACATCATGGGTATGTCGAGATACGAGCTATGATTGCTGCAAATGATAAAATGGCTTTTCTTAAAATCGATGGGCACCTTATATTTAACATGCCACCATTGAAGGGAAAAGCCCTGAAGCAACGCACCCCACAATCGGCGTGTGCGATGGGCCAGAGGATAAAGTTTTTCAAAACTTAAGCTAATCACAAAAACTGGGAATAAAATGAAAAACCAAAATGCGATATTAAAATAGAACCAAAGTCCCCAGATTTGCTTGAATATTATGATCAGATATTTCATGATTTAGAACGCAAAGGTATTTAAAGCAAGCCATTGATAAAAACCGTGTATCGTAGCTTATGTGTATAATTCACCAAGAGAATGAAACGCCATGCTTCGCCTAAATAATAAAACTTAATAGGTGATCAATCATCTCCAAAAAACATTTATTGTTTGAATAATTATTTTTTCACTATACTTGCATCATTAATTCTTTTTCAAATCCCTAAAGAATTACATAGTTAAAGATTTTGCGGGGCAGATCACAATCGAGGTTCAAATTCAATCAATAATTTTTTGTTTTTTTATTGTTTCTCGCAAATGTAGATTTTGGTGTTCATTCACAAAACATACTGAATAAATTGCCTCCGCAAAAAAAGAAAATTCACATTATTAAATAATAAAGAAATTCATTAAATGAACTTCACCATTTCTCAATTAAGCGAGATGCTTATTCCTGAATTACAGGAAGTAGCACAAAAATTAAATATTCCCAATTATGAAAACCTGGGCAAGCAGGAGCTCATGGGCAATATCATCCTTAAGCAAAAAGCAAATAAGCCGGAGATAGCTGTACCTGTGGAGGATGAGCCTGAGGCGTTAACGGAAAAAAAGAAACGCGGACGTAAGAAAAAGGTAGAATCGGAAGAAACCGCAGCGCCTGAAAATGCAGGAAACGATAATGAAGCGCCCGCCATGGAGAAGAAGACAGAAGAGGAAGAGCATGAAGAGAGGAAACGCAAGCGCTTACAGAAGGAGGAATTGAAGAAGGAAGAAAAGAGGCATGTAGAGAAGAAAGAAGATCATAAAAAAGAGGAAGCAAAGCCTAAGCCTCACCATCATGTGAAACCGAATCATGAGAATCAGGAGGATCAAAAGAATAATGAAGAGAACAATTCCGGCTATAACGATGGTAATGAAAAAGAGGGGAATGAAGAACGAAAAGAAGTAAACAATGGCAATGGCCAGGGGCAGCCGCGTCGCGAACTACAGCCGGCCGCTGTATATGAATTCGATGATCATATCACCAACCAGGGTGTCCTGGAATTGATACCCGACGGTTATGGATTTTTACGAAGCAGCGATTATAATTATATGCCAAGCCCGGATGATATTTATGTATCTCCTTCCCAAATAAAATTATTCGGACTGAAAACCGGCGATACGGTGAAAGGCACGATCCGCCCACCGAAAGAAGGCGAGAAATATTTCGCATTAATAAAAGTGATCAGCATCAACGGCCGCAGCCCTTCTGATGTACGCGACAGGGTTTCTTTTGAGCACCTGACGCCTCTTTTTCCCGATGAAAAATTGAACCTTGTTTATAATAAAAATAATTATTCCACGCGCCTCATTGATATGTTTGCCCCCATTGGTAAAGGACAGCGTGGATTAATTGTGGCTCAGCCAAAAACGGGCAAGACCGTGCTCTTGAAAGATATTGCCAATGCCATTGCCGCCAATCATCCGGAAGTTTACCTGATCGTTCTTCTCATCGATGAACGTCCGGAAGAGGTAACTGATATGGCACGCAGCGTGCGCGCAGAGGTGGTTGCAAGTACTTTCGATGAGCCCGCCGACAAGCATGTGAAGCTGTGTAATATGGTACATGAAAAAGCCAAACGAATGGTGGAATGTGGTCATGATGTAGTGATCCTGATGGATTCAATCACACGTATGGCCCGCGCTTACAATACCGTTACTCCGGCCTCAGGTAAAATATTAAGCGGGGGTGTGGATGCCAATGCATTGCATAAACCCAAAAGATTTTTCGGCGCTGCGCGCAAAATAGAAAACGGAGGATCGCTCACCATAATTGCTACCGCCCTTACAGATACAGGATCTAAAATGGATGAGGTGATCTTTGAAGAATTCAAAGGTACAGGCAATATGGAATTACAGCTCGATAGAAAATTATCCAACAAACGCGTTTATCCTGCCATCGATATTCCAGCTTCCGGCACCCGTCGTGAAGAATTATTATTATCAAAAGAATTCTTGCAGCGCATCTGGATCTTGCGCAAGCATTTGAGCGATATGAACGCTGAAGAAGCCATTGAAATGCTGCTCAAGCATATGCGTTTGACAAGTAGTAATGAAGAGTTTATAGCGACGATGAATGGTTAGGGCAAAGGAGAATTGACAATTGAAAATGGACAATTGCCTTCCTTGTATTTCATTGTCAATTATTAATTATCAATTGCCTTCCTTGTATTTCATTCTCCATTTTCAATTTTCAATTATTAATTGTCTTCCTTGTATTTCATTGTCAATTATTAATTATTAATTATCAATTGCCTTTTATACAGCTGCACCGTATTCTCCAATCCTAAATAAATAGCATCGCATACTAAAGCGTGGCCAATGGATACTTCAGCAAGTTGCGGGAGATTTTTATAAAAATAATTCAGGTTTTGCATGTCCAGGTCGTGGCCGGCATTAATGCCCAAACCCAGGCTATGGGCCAGTTTCCCAGCTTCAATATAATCTTTTATTGCATTTTCTTTATTCTTATGATAATTCTTTGCGTAAGATTCTGTGTACAATTCCACCCGATCAGTTCCTGTTTTCGAAGCGCTTTCAATAATTGCATTTATAGGATCACAAAAAATAGAAATACGTATTTTCTCTTTCTTAAAAATAGCGATTATCTCTTTTAAAAAATCCATTTGCTTTACTGTATCCCAGCCATGATTGCTCGTGATCTGATTTTGCGCATCAGGCACTAACGTAACCTGCGTGGGTTTTACATCCAATACCAGGTCGATAAATTTTTGTTCCTTCGGATTGCCTTCAATATTAAATTCTGTGGTGATTATTTTTTTTAAGGCGTATACATCTTCATATCGGATATGTCTTTCATCAGGCCTTGGATGCACCGTGATGCCATCGGCGCCGAAACGTTCGATATCCATGGCTACTTTAATTATATCGGGGTTATTGCCCCCGCGGGCATTGCGCAGGGTGGCAAACTTATTTATATTTACAGAAAGTTTAGTCATGGATTTTTTTCTTCTTTGCAAAGTAAATTAAAAATGTTTTTATGCGGGCAGTAATTCAAAGGGTGAGGGAAGCAACAGTAATGATTGATGATAAGATCAAATCAGCCATAGGCAGTGGATTGTTGGTTTTATTAGGTATTGAGGCAGCAGATACAGAAGAGGATATGATCTGGCTATCGCAAAAGATCTGCCATATGCGCATTTTTGATGATGCGGATGGGATCATGAATTGCAGTGTGAAAACGCTTGATGGCTCTATTTTACTCGTGAGTCAGTTTACCTTGTATGCCTCTACTAAAAAGGGCAACAGGCCAGGGTATAGCGCCGCAGCCAGGCCTGAAATTGCGATTCCCTTCTATGAGAAGATGATCCGGCAATTAGAATACGATCTTGGCAAAGCCATAGCCACCGGCAGCTTTGGAGCCGATATGAAAATCCAGCTTGTTAATGATGGACCGGTGACGATTATTGTAGATACCAAGAGAAGGGAGTAGGAGAGTGGAGGTTTGGAGGTTTGCGAATGCATACAATCCCGGTTATTTCACAACCATCAACCTCCCCAACGTCCACCTCCTTCATATTGTAATAAAAAATATATTTGCATCATGCTTGAAGCACAACCCTGGTGGAAACGCAATCGATTGATGGTTCCTCTATGCCTGGGATTTTATGCCGTCGTATTTATTGCCAGCGCTCATTACAGCACCGGCACCTATGGGGGCGGCGATAGCTGGATGCATTATCTATTCGCCCGCTACGCCTTCAAGCACCCGGATAATTTTCTGGATCAATGGGGCAAGCCCGTTTTTACCATACTGGCCTCACCCTGGGCTCAGCTGGGTTTCGGAGGTGTGAAACTGTTTAATATTCTTTGCGCCTTGAGTACAGGCTATCTGAGCTTTTTAATAAGCAGGCAGCATTATTCAAAATACCCCTGGTTAAGTATTGTCTTTGTATTTAGTGTTCCCATTTATTTTGTATGCGTTTTCAGCGGACTCACAGAAATATTATTCGCCCTCTTCCTGATCGCCGGAATTTATTTATACCAGAATTTCAGGGAACGATGGGCCTGCCTGATCATTTCGTTTCTGCCTTTTATAAGAAGTGAAGGATTTCTTATCATCCCCGTATTCGCCCTGATCACCTTATATTACAGGCAATACAAAGCAACGGCATTGCTTTCGTTTGGCACCCTTATTTTTTCAATTATAGGGTATATTTTTTATCATACCTGGGCCTGGGTATTCAGCACCAATCCTTACCTGATGGCTACCAATGTATACGGTAAAGGCTCGATACTGGAATTTGTAAGAGCGAATGAAAATATCGTCGGGGCACCCCAGGTTTTTTTATTGCTGCTGGCCGCCTTACTTTTTTTATTCAGCTATTACCAGCAGCTGAAAACGAAAACTTTCGGCAGCGACAGGATGCTCAATATACGCGTGGTATTAATTTTTGGAAGCTTTGCCGTTTATTTTATCGCGCATAGCATATTTTGGCGGCTGGGAATTTTCGGTTCCCTGGGTTTGATACGCGTGATGGCCGGGATAGGCCCCTGCATTGGGCTTACGGCCTTTGCCGCTTTCCAGGCTTTAATAAATATACCAATATTGCAGCGGACGGTAATGCGGATTGTAGCTGTATTTTTTCTTCTGGCTGTATTTATTATTCCCTACAAGCAGAACCGCCACGATATTCCCTATGAGCTAAGCGACCTGGAGCAGGCCCAGTTCAAATCATGTCAATGGATTAAGGAGCAGGGCCTTCAAAATAAATTTATCTATTTCTTCGACCCCTTTGTGGCGCATCTTTTAGATATTGATAAATTTGATAATAACAGATCCTCCTCCATCCTATATGTTAATAATTCAATTTCTTTCCGTAAAGATGCGATTGTGGTATGGGATTCGCAGTTCTGCCCGGTGGAAGGACAATTACCTGAGAGATGGCTTGATGAAAACAAAAATTTCGAGCTCCTTCATGAAGAACGTAACGACCGGAATATTAATAGCCGTGGCGATACGCTCCGGATTCGGATTTATAGAACACTGGATGATATTGAATTAAAAAATATGAAATAGAAAATGAAATATCTTTTTAGCCTTAGCCTTCTTTTTCTTTGCCATACCATGGCCTTCGCCACCGACCATTGGGTTGTGCTTGTGAACGGACAAAGGGTATTCGAATGTATCTCCACCTGCTCAGCGCATGGCGTAAACCCCGACCTGCTGAAGGCCAGTGTGAGCCTGAAAGCGGGCGATAAGGTGACGGTGATATACACCAAAGATACCTTAGAGTCAAAGATCACCAAAAATATCATGATCACTGATTCTGCCTTAAAGCAGTTCCAAACTTTCTCGGTATACGATGCTGATGGCGATCATGCCATCACGGTAAAGGCCGATGATTTCATCAGTCTTCATAAAGTGGTGCTCTGGTATTCTGAGACAAGAAAAATTAATTCCAAAGATATAGTGACGGAGAAGGTAGCTCTGGTTTACTTTGAGTAGGAGTTTGTAATATTCCGATCGGAGGATTTTTTTTTTGAACAGGGGTTAGATTTTTTGTTATCTGCCCCGGGATTATTAAAAAGCGCATTATTCACCCCGTATTTTGCATTCCTGTATTCCATTTTCCATTTTCAATTATTCTGAACTGATTATTCACTTTTCATTTCCCAAGAAGTTCCTTCGCATTCGCCAAAGCTGTTTCTGAAACTTTTTCACCTCCAAGCATTTTTGCGATTTCTATCTCGCGTTCATTAGGATTTAGTTTTTTGATATGACTTACGGTTATATCCCCCTGCAATTGTTTGAATACAAAAAAGTGATGCGTGCCTTTGCTTGCTATTTGTGGTAAATGCGTTATAGCAAATACCTGGTGTTTCTGCGCCATTTGCTGCATGATTGTTCCTACTTTCATGGCCACCTCACCGCTGATACCGGTATCGATTTCATCGAAAATTAAAGTAGGTAAGAAAGTGGTTTGCGCCATCAGGTATTTAATGCAAAGCATCAGCCTGGATAATTCGCCACCGCTGGCCGCTTTATGAATAGGAGCAAGGGCGCTACCTTTATTGCCGGTGAATAATAATTGTATTTTATCAATGCCTGTATCGTTGAATAAATTTTCTGAGACTGTATGCTCAAACTGCACCATGGCATTCACCAGGCCCACCTGAAGCAATAAAGCCTGTAAAGCTTTTATGATTTCAGGCATGGCATCCTTACGCCTTGCACTCAGCGTGGCTGAGGATTGCTGCAATTGCTTTTCACTGGCATTCAGTGTTTGCTTTAAGGCATCAATTTTATCATCGAAGCCGGTGATGCTATGGATACGGTCTTCTAATTCTGTATGTAATTTTATTAATTCGGAGATGCTTTGCACCTGGTGCTTCTTCTGCAGGTTGAATACGGTTTGCAGCTTCTGGTTATAGATCGCAATCTTCTCTGCATCGGCAAAGGTATTGTCTGCGATATGGCGGAGGTCGCGTGCAATATCTTTGAGCTCGATTGCAGCGCTTTGAACGCGTTCATGCAGGGCACCGACCGGAGCATGAAATTTTGCCACGCCTGCCAGCGATTGCCTGATCTCATTCAGCTGGTCGAGAATATTGATTTCTTGTTCTTCTAAAATATTAGCGGCATTGATCGCGCTGTTTTTTATTTCTTCGGCATTATTCAGCAATTCAATTTCCTGCTGGATGTTTTCATATTCGTCTTCATTCAATTTTGCCTCATCAAGCTCATTGAATTGAAACAGGAAATAATCCAGGTCTTTTTTCATCTGGGATTCCTGCTCCAGCAAGGATTGCAGCTCCATCTGCATGACGCGGAACCGGCGGTATTGTATCGTATATTCCTGCAATAGATTTTTATTGCCACAATAGGCGTCAATGAATCCTACCTGATATTTCAGGGAATTCAATTGCAAGGTCTCATGCTGTGAATGGATATCTACCAGGCGCATGCCGAGCTCTTTCAGATCAGAAAGCGCCACCGGTGTATCATTCACAAAGGCACGTGATTTCCCGTTCTCACCGATCTCACGACGCAGGATGGTGTGATTATCATAATCCAGGTTTTTATCTTCAAAAAATTGTTTCAGATCATATGGACTGATATTGAATGTGCCTTCGATCACACATTTTTCACGATCATTAAAGAGTTGCCTGCTCTCGGCACGTTCACCAAGGATCAGACCTAAAGCCCCCAGAAGGATCGACTTCCCTGCTCCTGTTTCACCCGTTATCACTGCGAAGCCTTCTTCGAAATCAATATCGAGGTCCTTTATTAGAATGTAATTTTTTATTTTAAGATGTAAAAGCATAATATTAATTTTATTTTTTCTTATAAGTTTTATTGCTCATCCGGCTCTTTATATTTTTGTGTTCTTTCCTTGCTTAAATTATCACTGGGGAAAATGCACACAAAAACACAAAGAATTTTTCAGATTAGATTTTTAATTTTCAGGGCGGCCCAATATTTTTCCATTTTTATATTGGTCTTCTTCTTCTTTCAATTGTTTTTGTTGGTCGGCGTTAAGGGGGGCATCGCTCATCCCTTCCAGGGATGGCTGCCCTGCATTGACCCAGCAAGTGTACCAAACACAACCTACCAATTTTATAGATGCCCGCAAACGCCTTTCTACCATGCCATTCAGCATCATCTCATAGGCTTTGCTGTATTCTTCGCTATATGTTTTTATGGTGGTTGTTCCTTTTTGCACTAAAGTATATTTCTTGTCTTCAGGGTATTTTAAATTAAGTACCCGTTCAAAACCCAATACGCTATCGCGGGCATTAAAGCTCTCTTTCACCGCCTTCCAAACATTAAAGAATGGGCTATCGAGGTATTCTGCCGTACCTACAAAAAAGTCATAGTTCATATAAAATAATTCTGGCAGCCGGCTTTCCCAAAATCCGTGGATTCCTTTTTGTCCCGTCATCTGACCATCATAATTTTCGGAAGCATGTAAGGGCACATGTGAATCGCCGATATAGTGGCCCAGGTCGGCGCTGAGTCGCAACACCCTTTCTTTATTATTGTCCTTAAATGCTTGAGTCAGCTCTTTTATTTTCCAGTTGATATGCCATGGAACAATGCCATAGGCTTTCAAGGTGTCTTCGGTAAATTTTTGGGTGGCCTCCATCCAAAACATAGGCATGGTATCCATCGGAAGCGCCTGCTCATAATGATCCAGGTCGATATAATGCCGCGGCGCCTCATTGGGGTCGCTGTAACGGCGCTTGTCGGCTGCAGTAGCCTGTTCGGTGATGAAGTCGATATTTTGTTTATAGAAGCCAATTAAAGGCTCGGGCAAGGTAAAAACAGCAAGCCGGTTTATTGTTTTATGCCCGAAAAAACCCCAGGAGGAGCAAAGCATCCCAAGTATTAAACAGCTGCCAAAGAATAAGAATTTAAATTTCATCGAAGCCAAATAAAGAGCGGGTGAAATTAATATGAATTTAAATAAGAAGTGGAATTTAAAATTACAAGATGGTAAAATTAATATGAATTTTAAAAGGACTGGTTATAAATTCAAGCATTTACTAAATACTAAATACTAAATACCAACTCCTTACCTTATAATCGACACATCGCCTTTATGCTTTGTAACTGTCCCTTTGAAATCGGTAACTTCCAGCGTATAATAATAAACTCCTTCCGGCATGGGCACTGTTTTGTTTTTTCCATTCCACCAATTGCCTGCTTCCTTGGTTTCAAATAATAATTGGCCCCAACGGCTGTAAACCTTCATCTCAAACTGGTCGCAATGGGGGTTGATGCCGCCGATCTCAAAAAAGTCGTTATTGCCATCACCATTGGGTGTGAATACATTGGGTGTGATCACCGGGCTGGGTTTAAAAAGGTCGAAGTTGATTATTTTCTCCAGGCTGTCGGAGCAAGCATAGCCGCGGTTCACAATTAATTTCAAATTATAAATGCCGCTCTTTGAATATTTGTGGATGGGATTCTCGGTGATGCTATCCATTGTGCCATCACCAAAATCCCATAAAAAATTGATCTGGTTTTTACTGCTGTTTTTTATGGTTACCGTATTATCACAGTAGGAAACTTCATAGGTGAAAAGGGCGGTGGAATTATCCAATAATGTTACTTCATCATATACCGTATCAAAACGGTTGCATGTGTTCGTGTCTTCACAAACCAGGCGTATTTTATAAGCCCCTGCTTTGGTATATGTATGTTGCGGATTTTGCGTTGTATCCACGGCAGAGCTATCCCCAAAGTCCCAGTAATAATGCACTGCTTTGCTTTTGCTGTTCATTGAAACCAATTGTGGTATACATGCAATGCGTGGCGTGGCCCTGAAATCAGCGATGATGGCTGTGTGCAATTGGAAGTCGAGCTTGAAAGCGGCATTGGAACAGCTAGGGCTTAAATTATTTTTGAATTTTACGGAGGGAGGCTGTGTAGGGAAATCATTAAAGCCCCCACAGCTGGAACACACAGCCCCATAAATTATTCCGCGTTTATCAAATCTGCTGGTCCCGCCATCCACATGATCTTCAGAAGAATCTCCTCCAAAAAAAGTAGTATACCTTACTCCCTCGCAGTTGGGTTCAAATACAATTAAATAGAAGTCATTGCCATCTGTGGTTGAATAGGCAGGTGGGAAAGGCGTGTTTACTATGGGCATGCCTATAGTGCTGCCTGCATGATTAATATTTAAATTACTGCCCCAGCCGCATACATAAATCAAATTGCAATTATCAACTAAAAAAGCAGTAGGTGAAATATTAGGATTGGGATTGGCTCCCCCGCGGTCGGCCCCAAAAATCGTTGAGAATTCTTTCTTGCTAAGTATGCTATCAAGCTTAATGATGAATTGGCCAGTCTTAGGATTATTATATTTCGTTGGTGTCACTGGAAAATTACCTTCTGTCTGGCCTGTGGCAAAAACATTTCCTTTGCGATCAATCTCAATAAAATAAGTTTGATCATAACGGCTGGTTCCGATATAGGTGGATGATAATATTTTTTTTCCGTCATTATCTATTTTTGTTATAAATCCGTCTGTAATTCCACCAAAAGTTTTTTGATATGCATCAGCAGAGACAGGGAAATTAGAGCTGCTTGTTCCGCCACAGATATAGACAATATTATTTTTATCAAGGTCGATAGAATAAACCGCATCTTCTGCATCACCACCGATATAGGTGCTCCATAAAAGCTTGGATAGGTTTGAATCTATTTTAAAAACTACTCCATCATAAGGGCCGTCTAAGGTGCCTTGAATGGGATTTTTGGTGGGAAAATTATCGGATTCCGTGATGGATCCGATATAATAATTATTATCTTTATCAGCGATAATATCTCCTCTGAATTCATCAGCATAATTATACACCAGGCTGCTGTTAGTGCCATTATAAGAAACCCCGTCAAATTTATTTCCGCCAATATAGGTTGATGCTAAAAAATTCCCTGACGGATTAAATTTAGTAAGAAAAATATCTGTCCGGTTTGAAATATTGCCATCATTAAGGGTCGTATCAAAAGCATTTGCACTGCGGGGGAAATTCTTTGAAAAGGTGGAACCAAGCACTACCAGATTATCGTTATAATCCACAAGCAAGCTATGTGGATATTCATTATCATTTCCTCCCAAATAAGTAGCATAGAGCAATGCAGATCCTGATGCATTGTATTTGCTGATGGTGATATCCCAGCCTGTATTATGATTATCCACGCCGCGGAAAGCATATCTTGAACTGCCCCCCTGGAATGTTTTTTGGTAGGCTCCTATTGTTGTGGGATAGCCATTCTCTTCAGTAATTCCAGCGCTATATAAATTTTCTTTACTGTCAAAGGCGGCTGTGAAACCAAAATTATCCACTGTGCTTCCCGAATACGTTGCAAAAACTATTATGGGATCAATGATCAAAGGCTCCTTAGGATCAAAGCTTGCAGCCTGGAAGCTTATATCATTCCCGTTTAAAACAAACATACAGGGCACCTGCACTACCCTTTCATTGATCAGCTGGTAGGCATATGGCTCTGCCTCAAGAAGGTCATTCACAGAAGTATGGATCTTGAGCCTTCCATTTTCCAATTGAAGCTCACATCCTTCATAATGCATTTTTATCTGCTTATAATTCGATTGGGGACCAACAACAAAATTGTACTTTAAAGAATTTCCCGAGGAAAATATCTCATAGCTGATGCCGGGATAAATATTATTATATGTCAATTTATTGAAGAGGGGCACCTTGCTTTTCCACAAGGAAGGATTGTTTCCTATATAATAATTATGAAAGGTTTGCTGCTTTTCATCTTCAGTTATTAAAACATCTTCATTGCTGTTTTTGAAAACCATTTTAAACGAATTGAACTTGGCAATAACATCTTTATCGGCATCTTCAGTAAAATAATGGTGCATTTGGTTATGCAATGCCAGCGCACTTTCCGGGCTGATAAAATTGTAAGTGATCCCGCCTTTTTCTATAAAAACATTCCCATTAGGCACGTCTGTTTTATATAGAAAAGGAGCTGTCCATTGCCCCATATTTTTAACAAAGGAAAGAGTGGAAGATGGATGTGGGCGCACCATTTTTTGCTGTGCCGGAAGCGCGCCAAAGCAGCAGCATGCTACTATCATGGCAGCAAGCTTTACCTGTATGCGTGCGCTATTAATCACTATTTACTATTAGTACAAATATAATAGAAATGGTTGCAATTCAGAGGTAAAGAATTTGAAAGGAATACCTTGGAAGCTAGTCTGGTTTTTCCGTATCTGATGTGCAGGTAAAATATAGAACTGGTATAAGGCACAAAACGTTCCGAAGGTATCCAATGTTTACAGAAATTGTGAATATAATTGCCTACCCCGGAGGTGGTCGAATGTTTATAGAACAATATGATAATAATTGCCGACCCGATGGTGGTCGAATGTTTATAGAAGTCGAATGTGGATATTGGTTTATTAAAATTAAATGGAAATCGCTTTAATCTTATCCTGATCAAATAAAAATTCATCGAACGCATTTACTATCAGGCTTTGGCCATGGTAAAGGCGAAAGTGGTGCCCACCCCAATGGTGCTCCGGATATTGATTGTTTGTTGATGGGCATTCATGATATGCTTCACAATAGCCAGCCCGATGCCTGTGCCTGCCTGGCTCCTGCGACTTTTATCCACCCTATAGAAACGTTCAAACAGGCGCGGCAGGTGCTCTTCGGCAATGCCCATGCCATCATCGGTAATCTCTACCAATACCTGCTGGTCCATATCAAAAAATTTAATGCTGGTGCTCCCATTTTCTTTCCCGTATTTGATGCTGTTATCCAATAAATTGGTGATCACCTGCGCTATCTTTTCTTTATCGGCAAGCACCATTTTCCTTTCGCCGGCCGGGAAATTAAATTTGATCTTTTTCACCCTGGCGTTCTCCTCCAGCGTGAATGCGATTTCCCTGACTAAAGCTGCGATATCGAAAGAGCTAAAGTTTAAAGGTATTTCCCCGGTATCCAGCTTCGACATCACATCTACATCGGCGACAAGGGCACAGAGCCGGTCAATATTTTTTTCGGCTTTGAGCAGGAACGACATGGCCTGGTCTTTATCTTCCATGGCCCCATCGATAAGTGATTGCACATAACCCTGGATATTAAAAAGGGGTGTCTTTAATTCGTGTGATAAATTACCCAGGAATTCTTTACGGTAATCGGCGATCTTCTGAAGGGTCTCAAGTTCTAAGGCTTTGGTGTTCGCCCATTGCCTTACTTCTTGTTCAATCTGGTTCAGTGGATCTTCGCTGATATTATTGCCCAGCGCTTCTTTCAGTCCCCTTGAAATTTTAAGATTAGAAATTAATTTATATACCAGGCTTATCCGCCTTGCGATATATGACTCTATTGCTATCAGGGTCACCACGAAGGCGCTGAAGAACACGGAAGCTCCAATGAGTAAGGCATTTTTCCAGTCATGCAATAAAAAAGCACAGATAATAAAAAGAAATGAAGAGAGAATAAGAGAAACCAAAAACGAGAGCAGGCGTGGTTTCATTGGGGGATCATGAAGCTTTAAACTTTACGAAAAACTTTTAATTCCTCCATATTGGGCTGCTCTGCGCCACCGGCTTTCTCCAGGGTTACACCAAAGGCTTCAGCGCGCGGGGTGATATTCATTTCCTGTAACTCCTGCATATTAAACAGGCCGGCGCTCACGG
>JBBRJE010000014.1:0-21454 GCA_038219845.1 Bacteroidia bacterium | reverse complement strand
ATTAATAATATTCATAATGCTGATACCATAGCTGAAAAAAACATTATCGTCGTTCTCATATTCCCAAAGATATAAATTATGAGAAATATTTAAATTTATAGCACTTAAGGAAGTGTAAATATTATTTTTATTATTGGATAAGGAGGTATACAGATAATATTGTTTCTGATGAAGGAAATTCAGGTCGAACTGTAAGGCATTTTGAGTGTTTAAGTTTTTATTAAAAAATACCCCTATCGAATTCCCGGATAGCAAGTTGGGAAGCTTTTCAATAAATCCGCTACCTTCAATTTTATCCGCCTTATTCGTCAAATAAAATTTGTTGGGATAATAATTCAATCCCAATTCATAGGATTGGGCGTTTAAGTAATTAATTCCTGCAATCAGATGAAGAAAAAAAATGAAATTAGTTTTCATAAAGATAAACCTTATAAGCAATATTACACTTTAATTCTGTTTAAAAAACAAATCCAAGTATTATCGTGGCTAATACGATTATTGGAGAAGGTATTTTTGTAAAAGCCACAAGTAGAAATGTGAATGTTATAACTAATGAATTCTGAATCTGCATGCTGCCTTGCAATAATAACGGCCTTGCTAAAATAAATGCCGCAGACAATATGAGCCCTATAGAAACAGCATTGCTTCCTTTCAGCGATTTTCTGAAAATGGGATATTTATGAACTTGCTCCCAGAGTGGATAAAAGAAAAATATCAATAAAGCCCCGGGTAAAAATATCGCAACCATCCCTAAAATACATCCTGTGAATTGCCACCACAGGCCGTAAGGCTTCATACTCATCCCCGAAGTAAAAGTGCCAAGCGTAAAAATTGGTCCCGGCAATGCCTGTACCAACCCATATCCAATGGAAAATTCCTGCGCCGTTATATAATGCTTGAAATCTACAAACTGCTCATACATCAACGGTACCAATACATTTCCTCCACCATACACCAGGCTTCCAAACCGGTAAATATTTTCAAACAGCAATATTGCTCTATGCTGTAATATTTTACCGACGATAGCCGCCAGAATAAGTATCCCGAAAAAAGTGATAATGTATTGCCATTTTATTTTTACCCCGGTTAGGGGTTCAAAATTATACCCTTTAATAAAAATATTGGCTGCCAATGCCCCTCCCACAATTATCAAAGGATATACCCATGGACTTGTGAAAATTACACCAATGACTGCGGCACAAATAAAAAGTATGATGCTAATGGTATCATTAATGACCGCCTTGCCTACAGTATAGGCCCCTGCAATTATAAAACCAATAGCCATTGGGGTAATAAATTTGGTGAAGCTTAAATCGAGGGATGAAAAAACGGTGAAGCCCAATACAATTAAAGTAATAATTATTGAAGCCGGTAAAGCCCATAACAGCAAAGTAATTAAGGCAAGCAATGGTCCCCCCTTCTTATACCCGATCGCAGTAATTGTTTGGGTTGAGGAAGGTCCCGGCAATACATTACAAAGTGCATTGATTTCCAGGAACTCCTCCTGCGTGAGATAACGCCTTTGAATAACCAGACGTTTTAAAAACATGCTGATATGAACCTGTGGACCGCCGAAAGCTGTGCAGGCTAATATAAATACATCTCTTAAAAAAATAAAGTTGCGCAACTGCACACGGTAAAAATAAGGGCTTACTTTGTTTCCTGCAATTTATTTTTATCTTGCAAAAATTATAACATTCAATTATGGCGAATCTCTGGATAAAAAAATCTATCAGTTCTTTACAAAGTGAGGCTGAAGGAGAAGCGGGTGGATTAAAAAGAACCTTAGGCGCCCGGTCCTTGGTGGCATTGGGAATAGGTGCAATCATCGGAGCGGGTTTGTTCTCCATTACCGGAGGGGCTGCCGCAAATAATGCAGGTCCGGCAGTTACAATTTCGTTCATTATCGCAGCCGTTTCCTGTGCATTTGCGGGGCTGTGCTATGCTGAATTTGCCTCCATGATCCCCGTGGCAGGAAGTGCCTATACCTATTCCTATGCAACCATGGGCGAATTTATCGCATGGATTATTGGTTGGGATCTGGTTCTTGAATATGCCGTTGGTGCCGCTACAGTCTCCATCAGCTGGTCACGTTATTTTACTAAGTTTTTAGGATATTATGATATCCACCTTCCGGCTTCCATGTCAATGTCACCCTGGGATTCTGCGATCCTGGCAGATGGGAGCACGGTTCATGGTATGATTAATCTTCCTGCCATATTTATCGTTGTGCTGATGTCTTTGTTGCTGGTGAAAGGAACAAAAGAGTCAGCCTTTGTGAATGGAATTATTGTTGCCTTGAAAATAATTGTTGTATTAATATTTATTATCCTGGGATGGGGCTTTATCAATCAGGATAATTATACTCCTTATATCCCTGTAAATACCGGTGAATTTGGAAGTTTTGGATGGAGTGGTATTATAAGGGCTGCCGGAATTATTTTCTTTGCCTATATCGGGTTTGATGCAGTATCTACAGCTGCGCAGGAAGCAAAAAATCCTAAGCGGGATATGCCGATTGGAATCCTGGTATCGCTGGCAATATGCACTGTCTTATATATCTTATTTGCGCATGTGATGACAGGGGTAGCGAATTATACTGATTTTCGTGGTGCTGATGGAATTGCGCCGGTGGCAGTGGCCATTGATCATATGGGTACTACAGGCGCTAATGGCGTGATCGTTCCGGCTTATCCATGGCTTAACAAAGCCATCATTATTGCCATCTTGGCCGGCTATTCCTCTGTTATTATGGTGATGCTAATGGGACAATCAAGGGTCTTTTTCTCGATGTCGAAAGATGGCTTATTACCAAAATTTTTCTCACGTGTTCATCCTAAATTCGGAACTCCATTCAAATCCAATTTATTGTTCATGGTTTTTGTGAGTTTATTTGCTGCATTTGTGCCTGCCCGCGTGGTTGGGGAGATGACCAGTATCGGAACATTGCTGGCTTTTGTGCTGGTATGTGCAGGGGTTTGGATTTTGCGGGTGAAACAACCCGATCTGCCACGGGCATTCAAAACGCCGCTGGTTCCATTGGTACCTATCCTGGGAATTCTCTCTTGTGTATTCATGATGGTTTTCTTACCTGGTGACACCTGGCTGCGTTTAATCATCTGGCTTGTAATAGGCTTTGTTATATACTTTGGGTATAGTATTAAAAACAGTAAGCTGAATAACCCGGATAAATAAATAGCTTTTGATAAATTTACATGCAGGAGTAAATCTATAATGCAATCATTTTATAATTCTTTCCCTGCCTCCCATCGCTATTTTTAGCAAATTTATGACAGAAATCAAATCGACGGTTGGCAAGCTCTCCCTGCTTGATGCGACATTACTCGTTTCCGGAAGTATGATTGGCTCGGGTATTTTTATCGTAAGCGCACAAATGGCCCGTGATGTAAGCAGTGCCGGTTGGCTCCTGGTTCTTTGGCTTATAAGCGGGGCTATAACCATTGCGGCAGCGTTAAGCTATGGGGAACTTGCGGGGATGATGCCGAAAGCGGGAGGGCAGTATGTTTATATTCAAAGGGCTTATAATAAGCTAACAGCTTTTCTGTATGGCTGGACAGTTTTTGCAGTGATTCAAACAGGTGTCATTGCGGCAGTAGCCGTAGCATTTGCCAAATATGCCGGTGTATTTTTCCCTTCCCTTCAAACCATCTTATTTCAGTCTGATTATTTAACGATTTCTGCCGCCCAGGTACTCGCCATATTCTCCATTATACTACTTACTTATATCAATTCAAAAGGTATCCAGAATGGGAAATTAATTCAACTGATTTTCACGTCAGCAAAATTATTGGCGCTCTTTGGTCTGATTGCTTTTGGAATCTATATCGGCTTAAAGGGCATCCTACTATGGGATAATTTTAAAAATGGATGGGATGCCAGCTCCGTTACTGCTGCTACTATCGACGGAGTCATAAAAAAAAGCTGGATGCCGCTGAGCGGAATTGCCTTACTTGGTGTAATGGGAAGCACAATTATAAATCCGCTATTCAGCTCCGATGCCTGGAATAACGTAACTTTTATTGCCGGAGAAATTGAGAATCCAAAACGCAATATTCCTTTAAGCTTATTTTGGGGCACGCTCATCGTTACAATAATTTATATCCTGGCTAATGTAGCTTACCTTGCCTTGCTCCCAATGGAGGCAATACAAAATGCCGATAATGACAGGGTGGGCTCGGCAGCGGCCAATGTTCTTTTTGGACATGTAGGTGAATCCTTGATGGCAGCCTTGATAATGGTATCAACCTTTGGTTGTAACAATGGAATTATTTTAGCAGGGGGAAGATTATTTCAAACCATGGCAAAGGACGAATTGTTTTTTAAGAAGGCTGCCATATTAAATAGCAAAGGAGTTCCGGCCAATGCGCTATGGGCCCAATGCGCCTGGGCTTGCGTATTATGCTTATCGGGTAAATATGGCGATTTATTAACCTATGCTACCTTCGCTTCATTATTATTTTATGTTTTAACCATCGTTGGATTATTTATCCTTCGTAAAAAAGAACCTGAAACCGAAAGACCATATAAAGCTTTCGGATATCCTGTAGTTCCTATTCTTTATATCATTATCACCACAGCTATATGTGTCGATTTATTATACTATCAGCAAAAAAATACAATGATAGGATTATTCATTGTTGCCTTAGGCTTTCCAATATATTATCTATGGAAAGAAAGACAAAAGAATAAATTGTGAGCTTACAAATTGTGACTCGGCGTGAAATTCATATTTAAATGAATCTAAAAGCTTATGGTAGTATCTTCCTCCTGAACCGCCATGATAAAAATAAAAAATATTCTTTTTTTATTCTGATAATTTATTAGTTTCGCTTTAATAAAACTTATTAAAATGGCAAACTCCCACCTGATTGCCGTAGAGGCAATTGTAAATAAAATTTTTTCTGTGAGGTCGCAAAAGATAAGGCTGGATAAAGATTTACCGGCATTGTATGGACTTGTGACTAAATTTTTCCGACCAGGCAGTAATATACTCCACCTGAGTGGAGGATTCTATTCAATTCAAATATAAAAACCTTATTTAAAACATTGAAAAAAACATGCAAACCGATCCCGAAATCAAAGATCTTATCTCAAAATATTTCACCTTCTCCCGAAGGGAATATAAAGCAGCAATCGCATTATTCATTTTAAGCTCGTTCATTTGGCTTTTTAGTGATATAAAAAATTATTTGATTCCCCCGAAATTTAATAATGCTGAGCTGCTCCAAAAGGCAGCAGAATTAGATGCTGTAGCGTCTTCCATTGAGGATTCATATGCCCAGGATAAAAATTGGGACCGGAATAAATCTGAGAATCCTAAGGAATCACCCTTACCTGATTACTTTATGTTTAATCCGAATACAACAAGCGCTACAGATTTAAGCCGGCTCGGGTTTTCGAAGAAACAAATACATATCATCGAAAATTATATCTCAAAAGTTGGACAGATAAAAAGCAAAGATGATTTCAGGAAGATCTATGGCATAAGTGAAACCCAATTTGCTGCACTTGATCCATTTATTGATCTTCCTGAGGCCAGGCCATCTAACACAAATTCTACTTCGGAAAGAAAATCGAAAAAATTGGCTTTATCAAAAATCGAGCTTAATACCGCTGATTCTAATGATTTCGACCGATTGCCGGGAATAGGAATGGGATATGCACGCCGCATTATTAAATACCGCAATGCTCTGGGAGGTTTCGTAAATATTTCACAACTCCTTGAAGTTTATGGATTCAGACAATCATTGCTGGATTCGATAAGTCCTTTTCTCAACCTTGATCTCTCAAAAATTATACTGCTTAATATCAATACTGCAGAACTCGAGGAGCTTAGGAAACATCCCTATATCCGCTACAAATTTGCAAATGCAATCGTTAATTACCGCCAGCAACATGGCAGGTATGCAAATATTGAAGACATTAAAAATGTTGTGCTTATGACTGATGAATTATTCGATAAAATTAAATCCTATATTACTGTTGATTAAGACCATATTTTAAAATACCTTCGCGCGATATATGATCTCTCATTCCACTCAATCCAGGGTGATGATTAATTAGTCTGAAGTTTCTATGAATTTTGCACCTACAGAAAACCAAACCATGATTGCGCAGATGGTGCGCGACTTTGCTGAAAAAAACATCCGTCCCTATCTTATGGAATGGGATGAAAGCCAGGAATTTCCATTAGAGGTATTTAAGAAGCTTGGCGAATTAGGCTTAATGGGCGTCCTTGTTCCACAAGAATACGGAGGTAGCGGCTTCGGTTATTTTGAGTATATCACAGTGATAACTGAAGTCTCAAAAGTATGCGGTAGCATTGGCTTATCTCTTGCTGCGCATAATTCATTGTGCACGGGTCATATCTTACAATTCGGTAATGAAGAGCAGAAACAAAAATACCTTCCCAAATTAGCTACCGCCGAATGGCTCGGTGCCTGGGGGCTCACTGAGGCCAATACAGGAAGCGATGCATTAAGAATGAAATGTATCGCTGTAAAAGACGGTGACGACTATATAATTACCGGCACAAAGAATTGGATCACTCATGGGAAAAGCGGCGATATCGCAGTGGTATTAGCCCGCACAGGTGATTTATTGGACTCCCATGCCATCTCCGCTTTTATAGTTGAGCGCGGCACACCCGGCTTCAGCTCGGGAAAAAAGGAAAACAAATTAGGAATGCGTGCAAGTGAAACTGCGGAGCTTGTATTTGATAATTGTCGCGTTAATAAAAGCCAGCTTCTCGGAGATGAGGGCGAAGGATTCATCCAGGCGATGAAAGTGCTCGATGGCGGCCGAATTTCCATTGCCTCCTTATCGCTGGGTATTGCTAAAGGAGCTTACGAAGCTGCAATAAAATATGCAAAAGAGAGGGAACAATTTGGTAAGCCGATCGGCGAATTCCAGGCTATCAGCTTTAAACTTGCAGATATGGCCACACAAATAGAAGCAGCTGAATTGCTCACGCTTCAGGCCGCTGACCTCAAAAACAAACATCTTTCCATGACCAAAGAAAGCGCTATGGCCAAATATTATGCAAGCGAGGTGGCGGTAAGGGTAAGCACCGAGGCGGTTCAGATTTTTGGCGCCTATGGTTATACAAAAGATTTTCCTGTGGAAAAATTCTATCGCGATAGCAAATTATGCACCATCGGTGAAGGCACAAGCGAAATCCAAAAGATTGTGATTGCAAGAGCCCTAGGAAAATAATTTATCATTTTATTACCCTGAAAGTTAAATTAATTCGGGGCTTCACCGGTTTCATTGTTTTGGGTATTGAATGATACCAATGATGCTGCGCGCTCCCTTTCATCAATAAAAAGCTTCCATTGGTGAGCTCTATTTCTGTTTTTAAGGTTTTCAACTGATCATGCTTAAATTTGAATTTACGTGTGCCTCCAAAAGAAACAGAACCAATAACGGGATCAGATCCAAATTCAGGCTCATCATCCTTATGCCAGTCAACACTATCGTTTCCATTACGGTATAAATTCAGTAAAACACTGTTGAATTTTATTTGGGCTGCAATTTCAAGCCGGGTTTTTATTTCCAGAAGTTCCGCGATCCATTGCAATGGCTTATTTTTCAAACCGGAATAGGTATACTCCTGGCCTTCATCTCCATACCAGGCAGTCAATCGCGGAACGTTCAACAGCCTTCCATACATCATCACTTGTTTTTGTTGCCAGTGAATTTTCTCCAACAACGCCCCATAAAGTAAATGACATTCCTCCTCATGAAAAAAATTACGGAAATAAAAGACTTCCCCGTCCCTGGGCAAAATATTGTATTCATTCAATTCCATGATAAAATTCTGCTTGCTAAATTATCATAATTCATCTGTACTTTTGGCAATCCTTTTTATCTTTGCCCGGCAATAATTATATGAGCGCAGCCACAATTACCTCCCAACAATATGATACGATTATAAGCCGTTGCCGGGATATTTTTCAGAAAAAAAATATTGATTACGGCACTTCCTGGCGTATCATGAGAATTTCTTCCATCACCGATCAGATCTTTATAAAAGCACAAAGGATCCGGATCATAGAACAGAAAGGCACACAAATGGTGCAGGAGAACGTGAAAGATGAATATATTGGCATAATTAACTATTGCATCATAGGCCTTATTCAATTATCTCTTAATAATGCTGTAGAGGTGGAAATGGAAGCGGTAAAAGTGATGCAGTTTTTTGAAGATGAAGTATCCAAAACAAAAAAATTGATGGAAAATAAGAACCACGATTATGGCGAAGCCTGGAGGGATATGCGAATCAATACATTCACCGACCTGATACTGATGAAGCTATTCAGGGTTAAGCAGATTGAAGACCATAAAGGTGAAACCATCATCAGTGAAGGCATTGATGCCAATTATATGGATATACTCAACTACGCAGTATTTGCCCTAATAAGGATAAACGAAAAATAAAGTATGAAAATTTTAACCAATATCGCCCGGATTATTATAGGTCTTGTATTTATTATTTCAGGATTATTAAAAGCCAACGATCCTTCAGGCTTCGGCTTTAAGCTTCATGAATACTTTGAAGTATTTAATTTAAGCGGATTGAATCCGCTCGCCTTTGGTCTTGCTTCAGTTGCTTCTATTCTTGAAATACTTATTGGTTATGCATTATTAATGGGCATCAAACCAAAGTTAACCGTATGGAGCACCTTTGTGATGATGCTGTTTTTTTGGCTTCTGGTGGGCTTCTCGGCCTATACAGGTAAAGTAACAGATTGCGGGTGCTTCGGTGATGCAGTTAAATTTTCGGTTGAACAGGAATTTGTACATGACACCGTTTTTCTCTTACTTATCGTACTGATGTTATTTGGACTAAAATATATTAAACCACTGCTGGGTGGTGCTATTGGAATGGTTAGCTTTATCGTGGTGTTTTTTTTAAGTATGGGATTCACACTAAAAAATTATTTGTATTTACCTGTAATGGATTTTCTCCCTTTTAAGGCTGGAAACAGCATACAGGCCAATATGGTAAGCAATGATCCGGATATTTATGAAAACAACTTCATTTATACTTATCTCCCAAATGGGGCCGACAGCAATATTAACGAAGCACGTTTAAAGGCTCTTTACAGAGATGGAATAGATTCATTATACAAATACAAAGATCGAAGAACGACGAAGGTTCACGATGGCAAAAAAGCTCCTATTCATGATTTTATTATCATCGATAAGGATAAAAATGATGTAACCCAATCTTTTTTTGCTGATGATTATAAATTGGTGCTGACCAGTTATGATTTGAACAGCAGTAATAAAGGAGCATTTACCAAAATAGCTTCATTGAGCAATGAATGGCGTAAAACCGGAAAGGATTTCTGGGGGCTCACCAATAGCCTGGAAGCAGAAACAGAAACATTGCGTCATGATTATCAATTATTTGTTGACTTCTATAATCTGGATGCCACACCAATAAAAATGATGGTGCGAAGCAATCCCGGATTACTGCTGATAAAAAAAGATACCGTGATAAAAAAGTGGAGCAGCTATAATATTCCATCTATGGAGGAAGTAAAAAAGCTGCTGAAATAATTCTTTTCTTTCATAGCTTCACCCATATGCCTCAGATTAAGAAGGAGAAATATCAAATATCCCGCCTTTATTGATATATACTTTTCTCTCTGTAATAGCCTCCTTATTTATTGGCCCATAAATATGCGGGAACTCCTCTCCTACAGATGCCATTTCAAACTCCAAACCCGCTTTAAGCTTCTGCTCATCAATAACCAAAACAATAATTTCAGGCACCTTGCTATAATAGCGTTCTGCCGTAAGTTTCAGTTGGGCCAATGTGCTGCAGTGGATAAACCCTTCCGTATGCAATGATACGGCTTCATAATAATTCTTATCATCAAATTTAGCCAATTCTATCGGAGTGGTAATATGGTATATCATCAATCAGTTTTTTTGAATGGCCGTTTCAATTATTCTTGCAGTTACATTATCAAAAATCATAAATTTCAGCCAGCCTAATTTTGACTGTCCCTCTCCGTTAAATTTAAATCCAAAATAAATTTCCTTCTTGATTGGATACGGGTTAGAATGAATAATTGAATTAATATAATTATCATACGTTGTATCATTTGAAACCCAGCTACTGATCAATTGGTCCGGATTGTCTTCATATAAAACAGTTTCATTTTTCCCGAAATTAGCCGGATGCCTAAGTATATCATGGGAATCCATCGCCTTTATTTTAAAGGGATAATGATTTATAGAAACGAAACTGTCGGATGAATTTATTTTTGAGAAAATATATTTCTTGAATTGTTTAATCTCTACCTTGCCTCCCCCAGGAGTGTAAATGATCGTGTCATAATGAAGATACGTTGTATCATCATAAGCAATACCCAAAAATGAAACTTTGTCATTCAAAAGGCTTAAAGTATGCTTGGATGCAAAGCCCGTTCCTGCCGAACCATGCCATCTGATACTGTAGCTTATATCGTCTTCGCCATCGTTATTGATGTCAAGGCTTAAGGTTTCCGGTATTTGTGGAACGCTGATTAACACATTTTCAATTGTTTTAATCTCCATTCCATTTCTCGTTCCTATTTCAATATCAGGTGGAATAAGGCTTAACGTTTCTCTTTTACAGGAAAACAATATTAATAATAACAGTAAAGGATAAAACGAGAATCTCATATGCTTGAATTGGATTTCAGTAACAAATATAAATGAATTAATGCCGGGAAGAGAAATTCTATCTTTCAAAGATTTTATTTATCATTGCTCCTAAACCTAATATATTTTTCTAAAATTATTTCTTCATGATAAATACCCTTAACGAAAAACCGCGTCTGAGCTTCTGGCAAATCTTCAATATGAGTTTCGGGTTTCTTGGAATTCAATTTGGATTCGCACTTCAAAATGCCAATGTAAGCCGGATTTTCCAAACCCTGGGAGCAAAAATAGAGGACATTCCGATACTTTGGATTGCTGCTCCTATCACAGGTTTTCTGGTTCAGCCTGTCATTGGCTATATCAGCGATAGAACCTGGCACTCCCGCTTCGGACGACGCCGGCCATTCTTTTTTATGGGCGCGGTGATGTCATCGCTGGCGCTTTTTGCGATGCCTAATTCTTCTACGTTATGGATTGCCGCAAGCCTATTATGGCTCCTTGATGCTTCGATCAATATAAGCATGGAACCATTCCGTGCATTTGTGGGCGATAAGCTACCCGGCTCTCAACAAACTACTGGTTATGCGATGCAAACCTTTTTTATTGGGATAGGTGCGGTAATCGCCTCCTTATTACCTTATTTTTTCACCACTGTTTTAGGTTTTAATAATACGGCTGCAGCGGGTGTTATTCCTGATTCAGTGAAATATTCATTCTATATCGGTGGTGTCGTTTTCCTTGGTTCCGTTTTATGGACAGTAATTTCAACCAGCGAATTTCCCCCGGAAGACCTGGCAAAATGGGAAGCAGAAAAAACAAGAACAAAAGGTTTTTTTAAGGGCTTTATAGAAATAATGCAGGGCATTTTCAAAATGCCCAAAGTGATGATACAATTGGCAATAGTGCAATTCTTTACCTGGCTGGCATTATTCTCCATGTGGATCTATACCACTTCAAGCATCGCTCAAAATGCATTCGGCACTATTGATCCTACCTCTAAAAATTTCCAGGACGCCAGCGATTGGGTGGGTGTGATGTTTATGGTTTATAATGGTATCTCAGCAATAGTGGCGTTTATATTGCCTGTTTTAGCAAAACGAATAGGCAAAAATTATACCCATATGATTTGTTTGATTATTGGTGGCCTCGGCTTAACCTCTATGTTTTTCATACATGATAAACTGATATTATTACTACCGATGCTGGGGGTGGGCCTGGCCTGGGCTTCCACCTTAACAATGCCTTATTCCATTTTAGCCAATGTATTGCCTGCGGATAAAATGGGTTTTTATATGGGCGTTTTTAACTTTTTTATCGTGATACCTCAAATTGTTGCCGCGGCAATTCTCGGGTTTTTCATTAAAAATATTTTTGGGAGTGAAAGTATATATGCTCTTGTCATTGGAGGCATCTCAATGGTTTTAGCCGGTGTACTATGTGTCATTGTAAAAGAGCGTAAAGTAGCGTAATCATTGAACAGATCTGTAGAGTTTAGTTATACTTAATCTTAAGTTTCCGGCTTAATTTGCAATCGTATGCCATCAGCCATAATTAAAATCATTAACGGTGATATCACCAGGGTGCCTGTTGATGCCATTGTCAATGCCGCGAATTCTTCCCTTCTCGGCGGTGGTGGTGTAGACGGCGCTATTCATAAAGCCGGTGGACCGGTTATTTTAGAGGAATGCAAAGAGATTATCGCCCGGCAGGGAGGCTGTAACGTTGGCCAGGCGGTAATCACAAGGGGTGGTAACCTTCCTGTTAGGTTCGTTATCCATACCGTTGGTCCGATATGGAATGGAGGAATGAATCAGGAAAAAGAGAAATTAGCATCCTGTTACAAGAACTGTTTGCGGCTGGCCGTAAAAAATCATATTAAAACGATCGCCTTCCCCGGAATAAGCACCGGCGCCTATCTTTTCCCTAAAGCTGAAGCGGCAAAAATTGCAATGGCTACAACGAAAGAATTTTTATCAGCAAATGATTCTTTAGAGGAAGTCATTTTTGTATGCTTCGATAATACCTATTATCAATACCTTAATGATAATATATAATAGCATTAGTTCTAGCCTTTTTGTAAGTAGAGTAATAAGGCGCATTAATTATTCTACTGCCTCATGCATACAAAAAATCACTGATTCCAATGGTTTTAAGAAATTTCTGAAATAAAAAAAAACGAAAGTCTTAACCGACCCCCGCTTTTTGTTATTGTAAATTTATAATTATAAAGTGCCCTCTGCAGGTTTTGCGCCCCAGGGCCGTTTTCCCAATAATACTTCCAGATCGTGCTGGAATAATACTTCCTTCTCTAATAATTTTTGCGCCAGGATTTCCAATTGCTCGCGTTTTTCAACCAAAAGGTTTCTGGTTCTCTGATAGGCAGCATCAATAATGCCCCGAACTTCATTATCAATTAATTCAGCGGTTTTCTCACTGTATGGCTTACCCATTGAAAACTCGTCCTGGTTGAAATTATTAAATGAAACATTTCCTACCTTGGAATTCATGCCATAAATTGTAACCATGCCGTAAGCCAGCTTGGTAATACGTTCCAGGTCATTTTGTGCACCGGTAGAGATCTTACCAAACACAAGGTCTTCACTCGCCCGCCCGCCAAGAGTCATGCACATGCTATCGGTGAGCTGTTCTGTTGTATACAAATATTGATCTTTAGGCAGGTATTGGGCATATCCTAATGCTGCCACTCCCCTTGGAACAATAGTTACCTTCACCAAAGGATCTGCATGCTCAAGGAACCAGCCTGTGATTGCATGGCCGGCTTCATGATATGCGACTATTTTTTTCTCTTCCGGTGAAATTAATTTGTTTTTCTTTTCCAATCCTCCGATCACCCTGTCAATGGCGTCATGGAAGTCCTGCATTTCTACTGCTAGTTTATTACGGCGTGCTGCGAATAAAGCGGCTTCATTACAAATATTAGCGATATCGGCTCCAACAAAGCCGGGGGTCTGTAAAGCCAGTTTATGCGGATCAACAGAAGCATCAAGCTTCAAGCTTTTTAAATGCACTTTAAAAATTTGTTCCCTTCCACTTAAATCGGGCCTGTCTACTCCTATTTGCCTATCGAAACGACCCGGCCGTAATAAAGCAGTATCAAGGATATCAGGACGATTGGTAGCTGCCAAAATAATAACCCCGCTATCCGTTCCAAATCCATCCATTTCAGTGAGTAATTGATTTAATGTGTTCTCCCTTTCATCGTTACCTCCCTGAACTAAATTCTTTCCTCTAGCCCTACCAATAGCATCAATTTCATCGATGAAGATGATGCAAGGCGCTTTTTCTTTTGCCTGCCTGAATAAATCCCTCACCCTTGAAGCACCTACACCAACAAACATCTCCACGAAATCACTTCCAGATAATGAGAAGAATGGTACGCTTGCCTCCCCTGCAACTGCTTTAGCCAATAAGGTTTTTCCTGTTCCGGGAGGACCAATTAATAAGGCGCCTTTAGGAATTTTACCTCCTAAATTGGTGTATTTCTTGGGGTTTTTTAGAAAGTCAACTATCTCCATCACTTCCTGCTTGGCTTCTTCAAGGCCGGCCACATCAGCAAAATTGATATTTACTTTGGTATCTTTATCAAAAAGTGTAGCACGGCTTCTGCCTATATTAAATATTTGTGAGCCGGGTCCGCCACCTGCTCCGCCACCACTCATTTTACGGAACATAACGATAGAAAATACGACTACCATAATGAGTATAATAAGGTTTCCGTTTTTGAAAAAATCAGTCCAGTCGGAGCGGGTTGGATCGGTCGATACATCAATCTGGTGCTCTGGGTCATATAATTTAAGCGCCTCTTCCAATTGGCGGTTAAAGCTTTCCAGGTCACTCACATAAAAAAAATAATGGCCGGTCGTAAGCTCCGGATTAATTTTTTTCAAATCATCGATATACGGTTTTTTTGTTTTTACAGCATCCTTATCAATTACAATATAAACCCTCCCATGCTCCCGGTCGATAATGAATTTTTTGATACTCCCCTTATTCGGCAGCATCTCCCGTTCTACTTTAGTCCAGGTGGTGCTTACCGCATCTTCTCCGCGGGTAAATAATGAAACCAATAAAATGATTGCTATTATACCGTAAATCCAATAAAAATTAAATTTAGGAATCTGTGGTTTCCGGGTGGTTTGTTTGTTGCTGGTATTGTTGTTTGGAGATAAATCGTCACTTGTAACAGGTCGTTTGGGCTCCGTTTTTGGAGGGGTTCCCTGGTCGCCACCAGGTTCTTTCGTTTCGTCGCTCATTTTATTTTATATAAATCTTGAATGGGTTATTCCAAATGCTATTCCATTAAAAACATAGGTCAAAGTGTCAGGTATTCAATGATCAGGCATTATCAAATCTTTCTATCTCTGCATCGCCCCAGAGATCTTCAATTCCATAGAATTCCCGGCGGTCCTTTAAAAACACATGAACCACCACATTGATATAATCGAGAAGTATCCATTCTGAATTCTGTTGACCTTCGGTATGCCAAGGCCATTCATTTGCCATTTTATGCACTTCTTCTTCAATACTTTTATAGATGGCATCAACCTGAGTGCCGCTGTCGCCATGGCATACAATAAATACATCCGTAGCGCGTGTGGACAACTGTCGAAGGTCAAGCTTTACAATGTCTTTACCTTTTTTTTCCTGAATGCCTTTAATTATAGAAGGAATTAATTGATCGGTATCGTTTACGGGTTTTACTTTACGCATTAACTATGTTAAATTTGCAGCCACAAATTTACGGAATTTTAATTTGACTACCACTTTCAATCAATTACCGTTTTTACCCTCACAGATAGAGATCCTTGACACTGTTTCAAGCACCAGTGATTATTTAAAGGAGAAAAGCATTCGCAACGGGTTAAACGAAGGTCATGTGGTGTGGACACGGAATCAAACAGCGGGCAGAGGCCAATTTACAAATCGATGGCTTTCACAACCCGGCCAAAATATAACCCTGAGTATTCTCCTGAAACCCCATAATCTTCTAGCGAATAAAGCTTTCATGCTAAGCAAAGCGATTACATTAGCGGTGCATCATACCATTTCTAATTATACGAATCAAAATATATGCATCAAATGGCCAAATGATGTTTTTTCAGGTGAACAGAAGATCGCAGGAATTTTAATAGAAAACATCATACAGGGTGATTGGGTTAAGCAGAGCATCGTGGGTATTGGCCTGAATGTGAATCAAACGGCTTTCCTAAGCGATAACAATCCTTCCTCCCTGGCATTAATTACCGGTAAGACCTATGAATTAAAGGAAATTGTACAGCTTTTACTCGCCTCTATAAGCCTCGGCTACCAGGACCTGCAGCTCAAAAATTACCGGAAAATAAGCAGCGGGTATTTCAGAAATTTATATAATATCAATTCCGAACAAACTTTTATTGTCCAAAACCAGGAACGAAAATCCTTTATTGAAGACGTGCTTGAAAATGGCAGTATTGTTTTAAATATAGATGGCCAAAAAGAGGTTTATTTGTACGGTGATGCAAAATGGAAGATATAGTATCTTTCTTTCAGGCTGAATAATCCAAATAAATAATATGAGCTCCTTTATTGTTCTAAATACCTGATACAAAATACCCTAAACATATGACATTACAGAAACAAAAGATTGGTATAATTGGCAGTGGTCAGCTGGGTAAAATGCTACTGGAGGAAGCCGTGAAATGGGATTTGAATACCAGTATTCTGGCCAATGAAGAAAATTCGCCATGCAAGATTCTTTGTAATGAATACGTTGTTTGTAAATCTTATTTCGATTATGATGCCATATATAGTTTCGGTAAATCTTGTCATACGCTTACAATTGAAATAGAGCATGTGAATGTGGAAGCCCTCGAACAACTGGAGAAGGAAGGGGTCTTGGTTTACCCCCAGCCTAAAGTGCTTCGAACGATTCAAAATAAGGCCGTTCAAAAGAAATTTTATGCTGAGAACAATATAAAAAGCGCAAATTTCTCAGTCTATCAAAATAAAGATGCAATTATAAATGATATCAATCAAAATAAGATCGTCTTACCCTTAGTTCAAAAGCTTTGTACCGGTGGGTATGATGGCAGAGGGGTGGCAGTAATAAATTCAATTAAGGATATTAATTTATTGCTTGATGGGGAAAGTATTATAGAGGATAAAATACTAATAGATAAAGAGTTCGCTGTGATTGTAGCTCGTAATGCGTTGGGGGAAACAGCGGTATATGATCCGGTGGAAATGGTCTTTGATGAGGAAGCAAATTTATTGGATATTTTAATTTACCCGGCACGCCTTGATGATGAATTGGCAAAACAAATCAAAGAGCTGGCCTCGCGGGTGAGTTCTGCTTTTGCACATATAGGTTTACTTGCAGTAGAAATGTTCACTGACAACCAGGGTCGTCTTTTTGTGAACGAAGTAGCTCCCCGTCCGCATAATAGCGGGCACCATACTATTGAGGCGGCAGGTTGCAGCCAGTTTGAGCAGCATCTGCGGGCCATTCTTAATTTGCCCTTAGGCAGCACAGCCGTATTACAGCCGGCGGTAATGATAAACCTGGTAGGTGCAAAGAATTATACCGGAAAAGTATGGTACGATGGTTTCGAAAAAATAATTTCCAATGCCGGCGTATATGTACATTTGTACGGCAAAACCAATACAAAGCCATTTCGTAAAATGGGTCATATTACCATTTGCCACTCAACTATTGAAGAAGCCATAACACTTGCACATCAATTAAAAAAAGAAATAAGCGTAAAAGCAAAACCATGAGTTCAACACCATTAGTAGGCATTATTATGGGCAGCGACAGCGACTGGAGCATAATGCAGGCCGCCGCCGATTTTTTAAAAGAACAGGATATTGCATATGAAGCCACGATCGTCTCTGCGCATCGCACGCCGCATCGCATGATGGAATATGCAATCAACGCGCATACCCGGGGCTTAAAAGTAATAATTGCAGGTGCCGGAGGCGCAGCGCATTTACCCGGCATGGTAGCGAGCATTACTCCCTTGCCTGTTATCGGGGTGCCCGTGAAAAGCAGCAATAGCCTCGATGGCTGGGATTCTATATTATCTATATTGCAAATGCCCAACGGCGTTCCCGTGGCCACTGTTGCGTTGAACGCAGCAAAGAATGCCGGCATCTTAGCATTGCAAATCTTAGCTATCGCTGATGATAGCTTACAGCAGAAAGTGATTGATTATAAGGTAAAGCTTAGTGGGGAGGTGATGGAGAAAGTGAAGGCGTTTGGGAATTAAATTAATAGTAATACCACCTGTCCTAAGATTAGTTTTTTGTTTCAACAACGCTATTAATCCCTATTCCGAAATTTGGAATACGATTCCACGTCCACTTACAATTAATTTTACCATCAAATCTTCCATTCGAGGCATTATGATTTACAATCGTTAATATTTGAGAGATTCAATCGAATCTTTTTTCAAAACAATTAAAGTATTTTCACCTCTCATCCGTCTATACCCTTACGTATGGATATTGCAGCGCTTGCAATGGCAGAAATTACAGACCAGCAGAATCGAAAAATTAAGGAAATAGTCTCCACCAATCGTGGGCGCCTGCTTGATTTTATTCGTTTCCGGGTACCGGAACAGAAGGAGGCGGAGGATATTCTACAGGATGTGTTTTATGAATTGGTTCAAACATACAGGCTAATGAAGCCTGTGCAGCAACTGGCTTCATGGTTGTTCACAGTAGCCCGTAATAAGATTACCGACTCGTACCGCAAGCAAAAAACGGTCGCCTTCGATGGCAGTTCCATAATGAGTGAGGAAGACGATGATATATTTCTGTTAAAGGATATCCTGAGGAGTCAAGATGATTCTGCTGACACGGTACTGATGCGCGAAAGTATTATGGAAGCTGTATTTGAAGGCCTGGAAGAGATACCATTCGTTCAGAAAGAAGTATTTGAGATGCATGAGCTGGAAGGGTTGAAATTTGAACAAATCGCTCAGATCACCGGGATCTCTGTGAAAACGCTCATCTCCCGGAAACGATATGCTGTGCTGTATCTAAGGGACAAGCTGCAATATTTATACGACGATTTATTAAACAACTAATTTATTTACATATGACAACATTTTCATTTTTGATGGCATTAAAATTTGCCGGCATCGCGATCGCGGGAATCGCTATCCTTGGCTTTATCGTATTGAAACTATGGAACTGGCTGATTCCCGAACTTTTTACCGGACCCAGGATAAGATTTAAGCACGCACTGGGAATAATGGCATTGTCTTTTATCCTTTTTGGCGGCTTATTTAAGGGAGGACAATGGGACCGGAGGTATTGTGGCAGGCATCACGAGAATTGCCCGAAAGAAAATTGTCATAATGAACAATGTACGCCTGAGAAGAACGGCAATTAATTTTTTAACAATTTAATTTATAAATAAAATGAAACGATTTTGGATATTTAGAGCTTTAAAATTTGGAGTTTTCGCCATAATTTTTGTTCTGGCAGGGGGATATATTATCATGCATCTTTGGAATTGGCTTATACCTTCCATATTTAGTGGTGCAATTAATTTTTACCAGGCCTTAGGTATTCTGGTTCTCGCAAAAATTCTTTTTGGAGGATTTGGACGACATGGTTGGGGAAGAGGTGGTTGTGGACAAGGTTGTGGTAATGGATACGGAGGCCATCACCACTGGAAACACCGTATGGAAGATCGTATGGCCTCGATGACACCGGAACAACGTGAAGCATTTAAACAAAAAATGAAAGACCGTTGGGGAGGCAGATGCGGGAACTGGATGAATGAGGAAGAGAAGAAGGAAAATGTTTAATCTCTTTGATTCTTTAAAATAATAATCCCGGGTGAATAAAAAATCCACCCGGGATTATTATTTAATATTCTCATTTAAACATTTGTCTTTTGTAATTCTATACGTATCGTGGTACCTTTATTTTGCTCACTGCCGCGAACATAAATTTTACCTCTGTGATAAGATTCTATGATTCGCTTCACCAGGCTTAATCCCATACCCCAGCCTCGTTTTTTTGTTGTAAAACCAGGATTAAAAATGGTTCTGTACTGATTTGCTTTTACTCCTTTTCCTGTATCCGAAAAATCTATAATTACTTGCCGGCCCGTATCCTGAATTGAACAAGTGATCATTCCCTCGCCATCCATTGCGTCGATAGCATTTTTCGTGAGGTTCTCGACAACCCATTCAAAAAGAGGAATATTAAGCATGCAAAGGCTTTCACCGGCATTATTCCGGTGGAATATAAACCGGACTTTCTTACTGCTTCGTTTCTCCATATAATCCAGGGCCGTAGAAACCACTTCGTATATATTTGCCTCCACCAATACAGGTTCGGAGCCGATCTTACTAAAACGTTCTGTCACTAAATTAAGTCTTTGCAGGTCTTTATCCATATCATCTACCACGCCGCCCTCCGTATATCCTTCCTCGGATTTTAAAATCTCCACCCAGGCCATAAGCGAACTAATGGGGGTACCCAATTGATGTGCAGTTTCCTTGCTCATGCCAAGCCATACCTTGTTTTGTTCGCTTCGTCGGGAGGCAGAAAAAGCCAGGTAGGAAACCAATAAAAATAATGAAATTACCGCCAGCTGTACAAAAGGATAATAACGCAATTGCTGTAATATCACACTCTCCTTATAATACAATACATTGTACCGGGTGCTGTCATTAGGGTCGAAATAAAATTTAATGCTGTCATTATTATGTTGCATTGCCCGCAACTCGCGTTGAAGAAATATTTCATCCTTCTCCCGGATGGAATCAAAATTATTTGCTGAATTAATATGTCCTTTCTCATCTACCAGGATCACAGGAATCGTTTTGTTACCCCTTATCACCTTTAATAAATAATTATATGTTTCTGAATTCAGATCCTCGGAAGAGGTGATCAGGCGATTGGCATCGGCCCATTGTTGCATCTTATTACGTTCTTCGGTTGATAATTGTTTTACCATAAAATTGGTATACACCAATGTGAATATACCAATGGCAATGGCAATAATAAAAAGCCATATTTTCCAGCGCTTCTTGCGTTCATAAATAGAAGGGGTCATCATAAGCAATGCAAAATAAAGGTTTATCTCTTGATTCAGGGCGCTGTGTCTTTCATTTATTAATATTTATTCCAAATCAATCAAATTTCTATTTTTGTATAATTGACATTGATCTGCAAAATTCAGATGATACGTTTCAAAACGATTATAAAAAAATTCAATGACCGCGGTGAGAAAACAGGCTGGACTTATATTGAAATATCCGCAGATTTGGCATCGCAATTAAAAAAACAAAAAAAATCATTCGCTGTAAAAGGTTTCCTTGATCATTCTCCCTTTAAACAGATTTCATTGTTGCCTATAGGTAACGGTGTATTCATTCTGGCATTAAATGCCCGGTTAAGAAAAACAATTGGAAAAAGAAAAGGTGATGCCATTGAGGTGAAAATGGAAATTGATGAATGCCCATACCGGTTTTCCGAAGATCTTATCCTTTGTCTGAGTGATGAACCTGCTTCATATACTTTCTTTAATTCCCTTACCTACTCTCATCAGAAATATTTTTCCAAATGGATTGAAGCCGCCAAAACCACGGAAACAAGAACAAAAAGAATATTGGTTTCCGTCAGGGCCTTGTCACAAAGAAAAAGTTTTCAGCTTATGATGCAGGAAAATAAAAAAGTTATAGAATAGCTTTTCAAAATCAAAATAGTTTGAGGCAAGAAAAGAATAATGAAAGAAGTCTGTTTATTTGAC
>JBBRJE010000013.1:0-23637 GCA_038219845.1 Bacteroidia bacterium | reverse complement strand
AGTAAATGCTAATGCAATTAATAATTCATGAGGTATGCTGATTTGTAAAATCATAATGGCTAAAAAAATTATCTTGCAAGATAATTTTTCCTGGCCCATATGAGCAGATATTTAAATATTCCAAATATTTTAAGCGCTTTACGCATCCTGGCATTTCCTGTTTTACTTTACTTTGCAATTACAGGCCAAAGAAATCTTTTTGCCTGGCTTTTTTTAATCAGCCTGATTACGGATATAGCCGACGGATTTATTGCAAGACGTTTTAATATGATCACAGAGTTTGGTTCAAGGCTCGATTCTATTGGCGATCTATGCAATTATATCGCAGCACTCTTCGGTATAATTTTCCTCTGCCGTGCTGATGTATCAGCGCATTATTTATGGTTTATTGTATTATTTGTATTGTATTTTTCAGGCTTTGCCATTATGCTCCTCAAATTTAAACGGCTGATTGGGATGCATCTTTATAGTTCTAAAATTACCGGTTATGTACAGGGTATCTTCCTTCTTTCCTGGTTCCTGTTCGGTTTCAATGATACTTTTTTTTACATCGCCATGCTCACCGGCTATTTTGCATTTACTGAAGAGATCATTTTAATCCTGCTTCTTAGGAAGCCGGATCATGATTTAAAAAGCTTATACCATGTAGTAAAAAACAGGAAGGATTTATGGTAAGCCATTCGTGTTGGCAGGAATTGCAAAAAGCGGAATGCTCATTTGCCTTTGTGTTATTGATACGAATTTTAACCTTGGCTTAGCTGAACAAAAACTTATATCGTATTTATTATGTTTTTAATCGTTTGTTATATATCTGTTTCATCAATGCTACTGGGAGCCCTGGCCTTTGCTTTGCTAAATAAAAAATCATCAAAGGAAAAAGCTAAAGAAAGGAATCTCAAGCTGGCTACCTATATCCCAATGGTTTTCATAATATATGTATCGATGGCTTACCTCACCTGGATGCTATATATCATTTCAGCCGCTTTGATTTTTATCGCCATGCGTGAAGTGCTGAATGCGTCCCGCAATGCAGGCAAGCCACCTTATCTCCCCTTGGCTATTGCAGGCCTGGTGCTCTATTTCTTCGCTCAATTTATTAATGCTATTTCTCCTGAAATACAGCTCTTCACCTATCTGATCATTGTTCATTTTGATGGCTTTAGCCAGGTAATCGGGGAAAGCATTGGCAGGCAAAAGATGGTTCCGAAAATTAGCCCCGGCAAAACATGGGCGGGCTTCCTGGGTGGCAGCGCCGTAGCTTTTTTGGTGAGTATCATAATCTATAAGTGTAGCACTTTGGGCCAATCGCTGCTTGAGGTGGAAGAACTGACGGCCATAATTATTGTTTCAGGACTTGCAGGCGATTTGCTGGCCTCTTATTATAAAAGAAGCTGCGGCATAAAGAATTACAGCCGGCTTCTACCCGGACATGGCGGTGTACTGGATCGATTTGACAGCTTCTTCATGGCAGGCGCCATAATTCAGGCAATTCAATGGTTTTATGCACAGTCATAATGCGCTCCCACCAAGGATTCCGGAAGAATTTACATCTTTTCAACAAATGAAACACATCGCTTTTAAAAAGGCTGTTTTATCCTTACGTTTGCGAGCTAATGATTAATTAATAGTTAATGATTAACGATTAAGGGTTATCGGTTGGTGGTGGATAGTGGTTCTTCCTTTTGCCTTTCGCCCTTACGACTTACGCCTTACGACTTACGCCTATCATCCAATGCTTAACAAAATAGTCCTGATAAATTCTGCTTCCTACAGCAAAGCGGTGCTTAATTTGAATGTTGATTCACTGCAACTGGTAGGTCCCAATAATGTAGGGAAGAGTTCGATCATTAATGCCCTCAACTTTTTATTTATCATCGATGGAAATAAAATGCAATTTAGCGGCGACCGGAGTTTTCAAACATCGATACATTTCTATTTCCCCTCCCACAATAAAAGTTATATCATATTCTCCATCCGCAAGAAAGGAGATTATTGCATCGTACTGCGCCGAACCCCCGACAAGCAATTGGAATACTATAAAGTAGATTGCGAATACCGGGATGAGCTTTTTATAAAAACAAGCAAGACAAAAGAAACGATTATTGATTTTGAAGCATTCCTGGAGGGCCTCGAAGCCCAGGGAATCAAATATTCATTGCTTCAAACAAGGGAGGAGGTGTTCCAGCTGGTATACCAGCGCGACATGAATTCGCAGGGGGTGGTATGGCTGAAAGATACTATTAAATCAAGGGGCCTGAGCAATAGCTTCACCAAAATTTACATGAACCTGTTTAACCCCAAACTAATTAAAAGTGATACTTTAAAAGATTCGCTGATAATTGCAGATAACAGGGAGAGTGATAATGTAAGCTTCAGTGAAAGGGATAAATACAACCTGCTCGAACTGGATAAGCTAAAGAGCCAGATTGACAGAATCTCTTCAATAAAAACCGATTTCACAACCTTTAAAACAGTATTCGAAAAATACCAGGAAAAATATAATAAGACAGGGGAGCTCTACTACGAATTCCTGGAAAAACATAACCGTGATATCGAAATTCTTGAAGATCAAACCAATAATCTGGAGGAGGAGATCAATAAGCTTCACCTGAAAATAAATGAGGAGCTGAATCCTGAAAAAGATAAGCTGCTGATCCATATCGGATCTCAGAAAAGCGAATTAAAAAACAAAACCGACGTATTCGAACATACTTATAATGAGTTCAAAGAAATCAGCAGTTATGAACCCCTGGATTTTCTCAATGAGCAGCTCATCAACCTCTCCAATCCCCGCGCCGATATTGAGTTTCGATTACAAACAGTAGCCCGTCAGAAAGTGTCCAGCCAGGAGGTAATGGAAGAGATCAGGGAACTGCAGGAAAAGATGGAATCCACGCAAAAGGATATTGAGAATTATGACAATTTGCTGATCAATAATATTTCGGTGGATGATGCTGTGAAAACACTTGTGAACAGCGTGCTAAGCAAGGAAGTATTACGCTTGCCAAAAGAACGAATCCAGAAAATAATTAACAGGGCCGATGACCTGCTGAAGATTTTCGATGGGCAAATTGATATCCGCGACCTGAAGAAAGAAACTGTGGAAAGCGTGGAAAAATTCACACGACAGCTCGCCAGTCATAAATCAAAATTATTTGATGCCCAGGAATTGCTAAAAGTAATGTTGGAAAAAGAAAGCTATGAGTCGCAGATGCAGGAAATTGATTTGAAAATAATTAATATCAATAAAAAGAAAGAGAAGATAGGCAATCAGCAAAACCTTCAAAGGCATATGGACGCTTTGAATGAAGAGGTTTCCATACTTACCAATAAGCTGATACCCGAAAGTGAAAAGAAGCTGACAAAATTAAGAAAGGAAACAGCAGATGTAGAACAGTTGATCAATAAACGCAATGAGCAGAAGATAGAATTTACCAACCGGAAGCGCGACTTTATCGTATGGCATAATGAACTTCGGGATGAGAACCTGAGCCCAGTGGTAAATAAATTTGGCGAAGATAAGATCGATACCGTTTACCGTAAGCTGAAAAATGAAAACAGGGATAAGAACGACCTGAAGGTGACCAAGGATGAAGCTTTTATGAACCTTAAGCTCAAGCTGGATAATAATATTGCCAGCGAGAGAGAATTTATAAAATTCGTGGAAGATGAAATCGCTACTTTAAATGATAAGGAGCAGGCCATTGATACCCTGCTTCAATCTGTGGCCAACGACTTCTCTATTCCTACGCTGGAGCTGCTTAATAAGTTTAATGATTTTAAGGAATTTGTTAAACGTTTCAATACCCATTTATCCAATTATACGGTATCCAATATTGAAAAAATTTCAATCACTGTGGTGGATAACGAGCGTTTGATTAATGACCTGAAAAAGATCGGTAGCATTCAGGCTATCCCCAAAGATCTGCTATTGCTGAACTTTAACAAGCCCGACAATATCCAGATCCTGGACCGTTACCTGAAATATTCAAGGAAAGTGGAATTCAAAGAGATGTTTGAGCTTATTGTAGAAATACAAAAAGGAGGAAAGAAAGAACGCGTGGATATCAGCAAGCAAATTGAAAGCGATGGCACCGACAGGATGATTAAGCTTTTCATCTTTCTTACACTCATTAAATGGATGGTGGTGGATGAAGAAGAGAATAAGATTGTTATTTATATCGATGAAGGCGGCCAGTTTGGAAATATCAACAGGAAAGAAATTATCCGATTTTGCAAAGACAATAATATCGTGCCGATTTTCGCAGCCCCGGATGGCATCGTTTTGCCGGATATAGAAAAATATTATTTCCTGATTCCGGACTCTTCAGGAAAAGTGATTGTGAATGAAACAAGGGCGATAAATGCGAAAGCCAGTTAATAATTAATGATTAATAATGAATGATGAATAATTAATGATGAATAATTAATGATGAATAATTAATAATTAATAATTAATGATGAATAATGAATTCTAGAAATCTGATAAATAAACACTTTAACCTGGTAAATTTTGTAATGAATCCTTGTAGGCTCAATTATTCATTTTTCATCATTAATTATTAATTGATAGGAATGCTCCAGGCCGAACCCAAAACAGTCCTCAATTTCATCTCCGACAAATTTGATTTTATGTTGGCCCTGATTGCTATGAATAAGCATGACGCCATCATCCACGACGAAAAATTAAAAAAATTATGCCAGAAAGAAAATGTTGACTGGCGCAAATTGATCGACTATAAGATCATAAGGGAGCTACAGCAAGGTGATTATGAATTACGCAAGCCCATTGAGATCTTTATTAATTATATAAGTGAAGATTATAAGCTCGACCTCCCTGAAAACATCCGGAAATATTTTAATTCCATAGAAGAAATTTATGAGAAATTGCTGGGTGAAGAGAACCTGCAGTCTTTACAGCGCCTGATCTCCGGCATGATTGATGAAGTGCAGCACTTTATTGAAACTATCGAAAGCAATACCCATAGCCTGCTCAATGAAAGCAAAGAGCTGAAATCCAATGTGAGGAAAATTGAATACGTTGAAAAAATAAAGAAAGCCACTTATTTTATCGATTTCTATATCGTGCCCTTGAATAAAATTTTAGATGCCCACCATACCGGCTCGGTGATTCATAAGCTGAGCATGGTTCGCGAGCATGCCAATAAGGAGCGGATCAACCACCCGGATTTCGGTATCCGTTCATTGTATGAGAAGCTCTATAACCAGGTGATAAGCGCCAACCTGGAGCTGGTAAAAAATTCCAAGGTGCTCACCAAAGAATTATTGCCCCTCCTCGAACGCATTAAAACGGAATCGCAAATCCTGGCGGGCTTCATGGAATTCTTAAAGAAACCCAATTTCTACGACACTCCTCATATGCTCAAAAGAAGCCGCCAGAGCACCTATGATCCGGATGCTTATTTTGCAGCAAAAGATATCTGGGACCAGCTCGTGAAGCAGGACGAAGTGGTGGTGAGCGCCACCGGAGAGCAGCTGGAATTAGAATTGCCCTGGGTGTTCGACCGTATGAAATTCAAAAAGATTATTACCCAATCGCTTCCCATTAAAAATTATTTCCTCTGGAGCAATAACCTGATGAAGCACGAAATAACCAACCAGGATTTTGACTTCAATAAATTTTTTGCCATGAGCTCATTGATATTCGATGAGGATTATGAAATCCGGTTCGATGAGAAGGAAAGGGTGGAAGTAAAGTTTCGTGACCTGACGCTTGATGTTCCGAATCTTACCATAGACAGGAAAATAAAAAATATTTCAAAGCAAAAAGCATAAAATGAATTACCCAAGCCAACACCAGCAAATTATAAAAGAATTATTAGACGGGAAGTTCATCCTTTCACAAAGCAACCCGCTTTATGAAATAATTAAAACGAATATTGATTTTTACAAGGAGTTTTTTCATATGTCATTTGGTTATGATATACTGCAGAAAAAAACGTATTTTTTTCTGACCAGTAATGAGAGCAATGAAAAATTCTCCCGCGACATCACAATTTTCACCGGCATTATCGCTTATGAGCTCGATAATGAAGGTAAAAATTTTCAGGACCTTATCCGTTTCAGCATCTTTGAATATGAACAGCTGGATGCGATGGTAAGGGGCTCGGTTTATTATAATGTGCTGGAGAGTATTGATTTTGGCGATACCCGCCGGTTCCTTTCCCGGCTCTCACGAATCAATTTGATTGAAGACCTCGAAGGCGATAAGTTCCGGTTCACAGAGGCGATTGATCTCTTTTTTGATTTTGCCTTGACGGTGATTGATCAGAAGAAGGAGAAGCTGGCGATAAAGAAAGCATAGCATGAAAAAGAATCCGGATAAAAAACGAAGAAATAATTGCTGTTTGTATGGAATGACAATTTTTTCAAAACAGATTCAAAGCCAAACCCAGCGAATCGGCGGGAAACCCATACGAATACAAATTCAGCTGGAAGTATATGATTTAATTTCCTTGCTTTGATTTTAAATCTACAAAATATTCAAATACTATGGATTCAAATTTCACATCGAACAAAATTATCAAAACGCCTCAAACCCTTGAAGGCAGCAACGAAATCAAAACAGGAATGAATGATCCTTCCTTAGCTCTGAATACACCGCCCGATTTTGAAGGCGCTGCCACAAGCACCTTAAGCCTGATTACAAAGCTTCCGTATGCCGCCAACAGAATTTTAAGAATAAAAAATATGGGAGGTGGCGAATTGCAATTGGGCTTGAGTGAGAATACCACTTTCCTGAAGACTCCCATGATTTTATCCTCCGGTGAGGAGTGTACCCTGGAATGCAGGCGCCTTGGTGCTTATGGAGATAAACTATTGATAAAGGTGGGTCCGGATTCATTATTCACAGGTATCGGATACAAGCTATGGGTGATTTGATTCCGCTTTTAATTTTGGAGATCTAATAAAAGTATCATATCCTCAAAATTCACACTCCCCACCGGAAATTTATGATCTGCAATTTTTTCAAATCCATAATGCCGGTAAAAACGCAAAGCTTTATTGTTAAAAGCTCCGGTGCTTAACCAGATTTTAGTAAACCCACGGCGATGCGCTTCTTCAAGGAATATATCCATCAGTTTTTGGGCCGCTCCCGAACCCTGAAATTCCTTCTTAATATAAAGCCTTTGTATTTCCATACAAGAACTCAAGCCTGGTAAACCATAAGGTGGCTTATTGAAATTCATTTTACCGTATCCGATCAGCTTATTTCCTGCTTCTGTAAAATAGAAAATACTATTGGAATCGTTTATTTCTTCAAGCAAGGTTCGCGTATTGAAAGATTGTTCAAGATATCGCCTCATATCCTCCCGGGGTGTGATATCAATGAAGGATTCATAAAAGGTATCCCTGCTGATTTCTTGCAACGCATCAATATCTTTCTCAGTTATAACCCTCAGGCTGATATCCTTTTTTTCCATACCCCTGCAAAAAAACGTTTTATTTTACCTCTGGCAAAAATAACAACCAGAATTAAAATAAGAAAGGGCCAAAGCGTAACGAAAAAAAGTATAAAGTTTTGCATAAGATCATTGCCATGAATAAACTGTCTTTCTACCCTTGACCAAAAACTATCCGCTAAGGAAGCTGAGGTTTTATTCTCATATAAGGATAGATAAATTGTGCTGTAGGAGGCATGATTGTTTAAATATTGAAGGCGGCCTTCCATGCTTTCAATCTCTTCCCGAAGTACCCGGGCGCTTTCCTGTACCTTCAATACCTCATCTACATTTTTCGCCTGCTTTATCAGTGATAAATATTGCTCGTAAATGGCACGCTTGGTTCTAAGTCTTACTTCGGTATCTGTATATTCCGCTGTCAAATCTTCACTTTTCAGTTCATTTTGGCTGCATTCAATCCCCAAATGTTTTAACGAATCCATCAGCGCTACTATTTTATTCGAAGCTACCCTTAAGGTATAAATTCCTTTCACGGAGTAAGCATCAATATCTTCTTTTTGCTCTTGCACCATGATCTCATATTCAGATATCAGTTTTTTCAGCTGCCTCGTACTCTCAGCGTAATTTGCGGTGAGAATTTCTAGGCGTCCTGTCATCAAAATGATTTGTTTTTGAACGGAAGCCGGGTCAGCTACCCCCTTTTCGTTAAACGAGACATTGGCCATTTGATCTGTAGTCTCTTTTGCCGACTGATTAACTTTAGAACCATAGCTACATGCCGATAATAACAGGATAAAAATGCAATAATAGATGGGTTTCATTGGTTATTTTTTGGAATATTGATCTCAGATGGAAACAAAAGGTAAATGCGGTCTTTTCTACCAGCAATAAAGAACATAAAAGAATGAAAACATGTGTTGATGCTTCTCTGCCTGCGCCAGAGTTGAAATCAAGGACAGGGTAAATTATTCTTCGGATTGATTTAATAATTTTACTTATTTTTGATTCAAATTTCAATGGTCAATCTTTATTTATCCGAACTTCTGTATGAGCACAATTGCGTTGTGGTGCCCGGTTTCGGCGGTTTTATCACCAACCGTTTACCCAGCAAGGTGAATGAAATACAGCAACGGGTAGAGCCAGCGCGTAAGGTGATTGTTTTTAATATTAATCTGGTTCAAAACGACGGCTTGCTGGCCTCGCATATTTCACAGAAACTTTCGAATTCATTCGACAAAGCCAACGAAAGCATAAACGAATTCGTAAATAATTTAAAGACTGAACTTGCATTAAAAAAACACAGTACATTAAATGGCATTGGTGATTTTTATTTGAATACCGAGAACAAGCTGGTTTTTATTCCGGAAGCCGATATTAATTTTGCAAAAGAAACATTCGGTCTCTTTCCTATAACCATCCGCAGGATTGAACGTGAAAAGGAGAAGATAAAAATTGCGGAAAAAGTACCTGCACGCAATCTTCCTTTGCCTTTTAATAATACCAGGGTAAAAACCAATCGCCGCTGGATCTATGGAAGCCTTCTGATTGCATTACCTATACTGCTTGGCGTATTCACCCAACAGTCGGGAATACTGCAGAAAGCCGATTTTAATATCAATACTATATTTAATAATAACCGGCCAAATATTTCGGAAGATAAAATCAGCCCGCCCACTCCGGAGTTAAAGATTACGACCACTCCTGTACCTTTGCAATTGCCAGAAGCAAAAGAAAGCAAGTCGACTGAGCCGACCCCCGATAATAAATCTGAACCCGTACCTGTAAATACTACAAATGCTCCGGGCGCTGTTGCCAATGCCCAATACCATATCATTGGAGGATCTTTCGCAGTGCCAGCCAATGCAACAAATTTCATCAGGCTATTGCAAACTAAAGGGTATAAGGCATACCTTGCCGGCACCAACCCAGGTGGACTGGCCATGATAAGCTATGCCGGTTTTGCTAATGAAACTGAAGCATTACAATTCTTACAAAAAATTCAGCAAACGGAAAATTCACAGGCCTGGCTCTTAAATAAATAAGATGAATAATTCCGTTACGAACAATTCCAACTTTGAAATTCAGGAAGCAAGAATTGAGGACGTCCCGCAAATATTGTTCTTCATTAAACAGATTGCGGATTATGAAAAACTATCTGATGAAGTGGTAGCAACCATCACGGATATTGAGAATTTGTTTTTTTGCAGATCCCCGAAAGTGTTTTGTGTATTAGCTTATGAGAATAAGACGCCCGTAGGATTCGCGGTTTATTTTTTCAATTTCTCTACTTTCTTATGCAAGCATGGCTTGTATCTTGAGGATTTATTTGTTTTAAATGAATTCAGGGGGAAAGGATTTGGAAAAGCTTTATTGTTATATCTGACAAAAGTAGCACTGGAAAATAATTGTGGACGAATGGAATGGAGCGTGCTCGACTGGAACACACCGGCGATAGAATTTTATAAATCCCTCCAGGCAAAGCCTATGGAGGAATGGACCATATTCCGTCTGAAAGAAGCTGAGTTGAAAGCAATGAATAATTAGGAATCACGCAGATGCATTCGTTAGAGATGGTTTATTATTGCTAAGTAATTGCATTTATATTTTGTTTACATATGTATTCATTCTTTCGCTTCACCATTTTTTAATCAACTAATTCATTCATTCTAAATAATTGACCCCCCTACTCACCATCATTACCGTTACTTACAATGCGGCCGAATTTGTTGAAGAAACGATGCTGAGCGTTTTAGAACAATCTTTCAATGATTATGAATACCTTGTTATTGATGGCGGTTCGAGTGACGGTACGCAAGAGATTGTAAAAAAATATTCCGATAAAATCAAACTAAGCTCAGCAAAGGATTACGGCATTTATGATGCAATGAATAAAGGCATCGCCATTTCGAATGGACGTTGGCTATATTTCCTGAATGCCGGCGATACGCTCTACGATAATGATGTGCTTAAAAATATTTTTGAAACATTACCCGGACCTGATATTGAATTGATCTATGGAAAGGTTAAAACAAAGAACCATCCCAGCGGCAGCGACTATACCATTGGCAGGGAAATAAGCATTAGAGACTTTTATTACCGGGTCGGCTTATGTCACCAGGCTGCCTTCACCCACCGAAAAGCATTTGAAGCCATTGGCAATTATAATTATTTTGATTTCCCAGTCCTGGCCGATCAGGAATGGTTCGTGCGGTTCTTAAAGGAAGGAAAAAATACAAGGTACCTGGATCTGATTATTGCAAATTATGAAGTGGTGGGAGAAAGCTACCATAAACGGATGCAAAGCCATCATGAGCATCTCAAAATGGCTGCTTTGCATTTTAGCACCGGGGTCAGGATACAGAATCTCATCCGTGCGCCATATGTTGTGGTTAAAATAAAGCTGATACGAAATTTAAGCGCCAGCCTGGCTTACAGATGGTATAGGAAAATGTTTTTTAAAGATTAGCTAAAAGCTATTGCAGCTGGTATGCTTTTTAGAATAGGTGCGGCTATTGGCGGTTTTATTGCTGCTGCAGGAACTTGCCAATACACCAATAGCTAATGAAACAATGAAAATTCTAATGATAGTTCTCATGATAATAAATAGTTTTAAGGTTTAAAAATTATGTAATCCTATGAATTACATCAAAGCCTCATAAAATAAAATTTATTTGCTTTTAAAAATGGGGACAGCCACAGTTGCTTTTGATTCGCTTGGTGCTGCTTCCTGTTGATGCTCCCTTTTTTGTGCAGGAAGCAAAAACAAAAAGTGAACTCATGCCGAGCACTATGATCAATCTCGAAACCCTTTTCATATTACAAATATACTTTATTTTTTTATGATATAGGTATTAACGACTTTTGCGGACTTTTAGTTTATGGATTCAATAAAACATTTAATACACCTGCTCACCACCCCCGACGGTATGCAATACTTAGCCAATACTTATGGCTGGCTTATCTATGTTTTACTGTTCCTGATCATTTTCACAGAAACTGGCCTTGTGGTTATGCCTCTGCTTCCCGGCGATTCGCTGCTCTTTGCCGTGGGTGCCGTTTGCGCCATTTCTGAAAATAATGGCATCAGCATTTATATCATTATCCCTTTGCTCGTAATTGCCGCATTATGCGGTGATAATGTGAATTATTTTATTGGAAAATTCTTCGGTGTAAAGATCAAAGAAAAGGAAAGAATATTGTTTTTAAAACGCGACTATATCTTAAAAACAGAAGCATTTTATGCCCGCCATGGAGGCAAGGCCATTATATTAGCCCGCTTCGCCCCCATAATCCGTACCATTGCCCCTTTTGTTGCCGGCGCCGGGAGCATGAGCTACCGAAGATATATTTTATTTTGCATTATTGGCGCTTTTTTATGGGTTACCATTGTTACTGCCTGCGGTTATATATTCGGTAAAAATGAATGGGTGCAGCAACATATAGAAATGGTAATCCTTGGTATCATCGGTGTTTCCTTAATTCCCTTATTTTACCAGTTTATTTCCCACCGCTTTGGTAACAAAAAGCAGCTGAATTAAAGCATTGCCTGGCACTCAAAATGGAATATGGTCTTCTTGGTTATCCCTTAACGCATTCCTTCTCAAAAAAATATTTTGAGGAGAAATTTCATCGTGAAGGATTAAGTCATAGCTATACCAATTTTGAGATACCTAATATCGAGGAAGCAGGGCTGATTCTCGAAAAAAGGAATTTATCCGGATTGAATATCACGATCCCCTATAAAAAATCCATTCTTTCAATGCTTGATGAGCTTGATGAAGTAGCCTTAAATATAGGGGCTGTGAATTGCCTGAAACGTAAAGGAGATTTATGGAAAGGATACAATACCGATAGTATTGGCTTTGAACGATCCCTGCAGCCCCTGCTTAAAAAATATCATACACGGGCCCTGGTGCTGGGTACAGGAGGCGCTGCGCAAGCCATCTTATATATATTAAAGAAATTATCAATCCCTTTTACCGTAGTTTCCAGGTTTCAAAAAGATGATGGCTTCAGCTATAATGCACTGAATGAGGAGGTGATCCGTGAACACCGTCTCATCATCAATACCACCCCGATAGGATCCTTTCCGGATTTGGGCGAGGCCCCCCTGATCCCGTATTCCGCAATAGGGCGTGCGCATTTATGCTATGACCTCGTATATAATCCGAAGGAAACCTTATTCCTTAAAAATTGTTTTAACGCAGGCGCCACAATAAAAAATGGTTTTGAAATGCTTATCATACAGGCTGAAGAGAGCTGGAAAATATGGACTGGGGGTTATACTGTTTAGAAATGTAATGTGGTCAAAACAACGCTTACCTTCCTGTAATGATAAACGTAACGATGGCTCCTCTTCAAATTTTACTAATATCCAAACCATCTACCGTAGCCCGCACTACTGTGCACTAACCACGGATTTATAAAACCCGGAAATAATAGCAGCACTCGGTTTGGGCTCTTCAATCATTCCCATATGTGCGCTTTTGGATAAGACTTCCACTATAGCCTTTTTGCACAATAATGCCTGGTCGAGGATAATTTTTTTCGGTATCACCGTATCTTTCTCACCGGCGATGAACAATACCGGGATCTCCAACGATTCAAGCACATCAAGGCTGTCGGGACGATTAGCCATGGCAGTTAATGCAGCAATAATCCCATCTTCTTTTGCATTGCGGGCTTTAGAAATTGTTTTTTCAATGATGGCAGGCTCAGTATCCTTTTGGAATAAATTGGGGATCAGCACACGATGGTAGGCTTCGGCACCATTGGCTTTCACAAATTCAATAGCCTTTAGCCGGGATGCTTTTCTTTCCTCCGAATCGGGAGTTGCCGTACTATGAAATAATCCAATGGCTGCAAGCATGCCGGGGAATTTGCCGGCAAAAGCCAATGTCACGTAGCCGCCAAGTGAATGACCGATCATCATCACTTTTTTTCCATTTCCCAATTTTAGCTTATCAATTTCTTTTTTTACAAAAATGGCCATGAGCTCCGTGCTCACTGCATTGGCAGCATCCCCGGAATGTATCCCAAAGCCGGGCAAATCAATACATATCACACGATCCCCGACATTTAAATACGGTAAAAGATCTTCCCATATGGAATGATCTTCACAAAATCCATGTAGCAAAATGATTATCATAATACGAAGCGAAATTAAATTTATTTGCGTTTTTGTATCGCTGATTTTACAAATATCCGGCCAAATAAAAAACAGCCTGAACAGCCTAATTTATAATGCTTCTACTTTGTGAATAATTCTTGCTTTTTTCCTTTCTTTATACAGATTTTTACAATAACTTTGCGCGCAATTTTAGGGTTTTGTCAATTGATTGTCATATTTCTAAAACTTCAAATATTAATCCATTTTGTACTAAAGATATTCGGCATTTTAATATGAAAAAAGGTTTTACTTTATTATCCATTCTCTTTGTTTTTAGTATCAGCTCCTTCGCTGCGGACATGACTAAGGACCCCGGTTATCTTAATGGCGAGAAGCTATTTAAAACCAATTGTGCCACCTGCCATTTCCTGGACAAAAAAATGACCGGACCGGCCCTGCGGGGTGTTACCACAAGGCATTCTCAGGCCTGGATTTTAAAATGGGTGAAAAACAATGAAAAATTACGGTCAAGCGGAGATGCTGAAGCGATGGCCGTTTACAATGAGAATGACAAAAAGACCATGTCGACTTTCGAGCAATTTTCTGATGCCGATATAAAAAATATCCTTAGTTTTATCGACAATGGCCCGCCAAATCCTGCACCTCCGAAAACACCTGAAAAAGGTCCGGTAGATGGCAAGAACGATGAGGAGGCTCCCGGCTTCTGGATTTTTATACTTTTAGGCATTCTTCTGTTTGGATTACTGAATTTACTGATCAGCATCGAAGGGAAAGTATCGAAGCTCATAGGCAAAGATGTTGTTAACTGGAATAAGGTGAATGCCATTATGTTCCCTGTGATGCTGGTTTCAGGCACTTATTATATCTATCATTATTTCTCAAAATATTCCTCCTATACTTATTTTAGCGTAGGTTCCGGATCGGAGCATGGTAAAGGGCTTGATGAAATGTTCATGATCACGCTGGCCGTAACCGGTTTTGTATTTATCATATGCCAGGTATTAACTTTTGTATTCCCTTATCTATACAGGCATAAAGGTGAAGGCACCAAGGCCTTTTATTATCCTCATAATAACAAGGTAGAATTTTGGTGGACGATTATTCCTTCGATCGTACTTATCACTTTATTAGTTTATGGATTAAAATCGTGGAGTTCCATCACCATGCGTGATAAGCCCGCCAATGCTTACGAGATTGAATTATTCGGACGCCAATTCGACTGGACTGTTCGCTATGCAGGCATGGATGGCAAGCTGGGCATGCATAATTACCACCAGATCGCAGGAGCGAATACCACCGGCATCGATACGAATGATATCGCAAGCCATGATGATATCACCAATGTTGGCGAGCTGCATCTGGTCGTTAATGAGCCGGTAGTGATGAATCTTAGAGCCCAGGATGTGATTCATTCGGCATATATCCCTAACCTCAGAGTGCAGATGAATGTGGTGCCAGGGATTCCCACCTCTCAAATTTTCACACCTATTGTCACCTCCAAAGAAATGCGCGCCCGATTACAGGCCGAACACCCGGAAGACGCGTTCTATAATAATTGGGATTATATGCTTTTATGTAATAAAATTTGCGGTGCTTCCCACTATATGATGAAGATGAAGGTGGTTGTTGAATCCCGTGAGGAATATGAAGAATGGATTAAAACCCTGAGATCTCCTTACCAGACCGAGCATGCGCCGGCAACCAATCCGGATGATACAACAATCAATAAAAAAACGGCCGCATTAATCAACAACAAATAAAACCGAATTCAAAGCTTTTCCAGATATGAATAACGTAGCTACCGAAAACATACCCCACGTCGAACACGAACATCATAAGCAGAGTTTTATCTCTAAATATGTGTTCAGCATGGATCATAAGATGATCTCCAAGCAATTCCTGATCACCGGTTTAACCATGGGATTAATTGGTATGATTATGTCCATTCTATTCAGGATTCAATTGGCATGGCCCGATAAAAGCTTTCCTTTCCTTAACACCCTTTTAGGACGTTGGGCCAGTGATGGCCATATCAACCCCGATTTTTATATGGCCCTGGTAACAATGCACGGTACGATCATGGTATTCTTTGTGCTTACCGCAGGCCTGAGCGGCACCTTTAGCAACCTGCTGATTCCTTACCAGGTAGGATGCCGGGATATGGCCTCCCCTTTCTTAAATATGCTCTCCTATTGGTTCTTCTTCATATCGAGCTGCGTTTTGATGTCTTCCTTATTTGTTCAAACAGGCCCCGCATCAGGAGGCTGGACGGTTTATCCGCCCTTAAGCGCTTTACCTAAAGCAATGCCAGGATCAGGTGTAGGGATGACCTTATGGCTGGTATCCATGATATTCTTTATCGGATCATCATTGCTTGCGGGGATTAATTATGTTGTTACAATTTTAAACATGCGTACCCATGGCTTAACCATGACCCGCTTGCCTTTAACCATATGGGCGTTTTTCTTCACTGCCGTTTTAGGTATTTTATCCTTCCCTGTTCTTTTGAGCGGCAGCTTGTTATTGGTATTCGACCGTAGTTTTGGTACCTCCTTCTATTTATCCGAAATATTTATTGACGGGCATGCGCTTTCCAATGCAGGTGGAAGTCCAATCTTATGGCAACATCTATTCTGGTTCCTTGGCCATCCCGAAGTATACATTATTATTCTCCCTGCCCTGGGTATCACCTCAGAAGTGGTGGCCACCAATTCACGCAAGCCTATCTTCGGCTATAAAGCCATGGTGGCATCCATTATGGGTATAGCAGGACTATCGTTCTTTGTTTGGGGACACCATATGTTCGTTACAGGGATGAATCCATTCGTGGGTTCTGTATTTATGTTTATCACCTTCCTGGTAGCTATCCCTTCTGCGGTTAAGACATTTAATTATTTAGCCACCATGTGGCGGGGTAATATAAAATTCACCCCGGCGATGATGTTCGGGATTGGTTTGGTTTCCTTATTCGTTACCGGGGGCTTGACAGGTATCTTCTTAGGAAATGCAGCTCTCGATATTCCATTGCATGATAGTTATTTTGTAGTTGCTCACTTCCATATTGTAATGGGAAGCTCCGCCATTTTTGGATTATTATGCGGAATTTACCATTGGTTCCCGCGTATGTTTGGCCGCATGATGAATGCACCCCTGGGTTACCTGCATTTCTGGATGAGCCTTATCGGGGTATATATGGTATTTTTTCCGATGCACTTTATGGGCCTTGGTGGTGTACCGCGACGTTATTATGCTTTCACAGCCTGGGACCAGTTTGCCATTTGGAATGATATGAATGAGTTTATTACCATTGGCGCTATCGTAGGAGCTACCGGGCAATTGATATTCCTCTATAATTTTTTAAGCAGCATATTCTTCGGAAAAAAATCAGTACAAAACCCATGGGGATCGAATACCCTGGAGTGGACCGCTCCTGTTGAACAATTACATGGCAACTGGCCGGGAGAAGTGCCCAAAGTATACCGCTGGCCATACGATTATAGCCGACCCGATTCTGTAGAGGATTTTATCCCGCAGAATGTACCGGGTAATATTATCCCTGTTGAATGGCATGGTGATTCGCATACTGTTTCATCACTTGACGAGGACATTCCGGCAAAAGGGGCCGAAAAAGAAACAACAGTTCAGTTCAGCTGGATCAAAAAGTTAGGGATGAGATTGGGAATACTTTAATAATTAAAATTTGACAATGGACAATTTATAATTGAAAATTGTAATACAAGGTGATGGAGGGATTGAATGGTTTTAGAAAGATTAGTTATATTACCTTAATCGTTCTTTTTTTACTAATTGGGGTAGGTGGTATGGTGCGTGTTACAAGGAGCGGTATGGGATGCCCGGACTGGCCCAGATGCTTTGGCCTATGGGTTCCTCCAACGTGTGAGTGCCAATTGCCCGTTAACTACCATGAGCTGTATAAAGACCATGGCTATCCGCTAGGAACAGATTTTGACCCAGTGAAAACCTGGATTGAATACCTGAACCGGTTATTGGGTGTCTTGACAGGATTATTTGTTCTTATAACATTTTATCAGGCCTATAAGATCCGAAAGACAGATCAAAGGATATACATTGGCGCACTTTTATGCCTTATCCTGGTATTGCTGGAAGGGGCCCTTGGGGCGCTGGTGGTAAAGTTAAACCTTCAGCAACAGAGTGTAACGCTGCACTATTTCATGGCCATTGCCCTGGTATGTTCTTTATTATACAGTATCGCCGCAATGCAAAAAATGCAAAACGCCGAACCTGTAATAATCCAGGATAAAAGCCGGTACTATTTATATCCGGCATTGGCGATAACCGTTGTTCAGCTTATAAGCGGCGCCAACCTGAGAAGCATTACCGAAAGCCTGGAAGGAACATCAATATTCCAGTGGTTGCAGCAGAACGAACCGGTGTTTAATATGCATCGCATTTATGCAATTATGGTTGTAGGATTGAATTATTTATTATGGCTGAAGTTTAGAGGATTAAAGTTCGCCCGTATTTCGCTAATATTAATCCAGGTAAGTGTTGCAGGACAAATAATTACGGGGCTCATGTTGAATTTTTTTAACCTTCCCCCGATCGCCAGGGTTTTACATATCCTGCTGCCTGTAGTTTTATTTTGCAGCCAGTTCTATATTTTAAGTTATATTTTAATAAAAAAGAAAGAATCAGAGATAGTTACAGTTTAAAAAAATGCAAGAAAAAGCAATTACAATAAATGCTTCAAGCGCTTATTCTTTAAAGCACCGCTTAAAAGATTATTCGCAGTTAATGAAGTTTCGCTTGTCATTGTCGGTGGTGTTTTCATCGGCGATGGGCTATTTGCTTGCAGCAAAAAGCGGTGGCATCATATGGATTGATTTCTTCAATTTATGCCTTGGAGGATTGCTTATTGTAGGGGCCTCGAATGGGATCAATCAAATTATTGAACGCAATTATGATAAATTGATGAGCCGCACAGAAAACAGGCCCATGGCCACCCAAAGGCTGGGTGTAGCGGAAGCCAGCCTATTATGCCTGGTATTAGGTATTGCCGGGGTTCTCCTGCTAGCTATCTGTCTTAATAAATTAACCGGCCTGCTTGGTCTGCTTTCACTTATTAGTTATGCCTTCATCTACACCCCTTTAAAGCGGGTTAGCTCATGGAGTGTTCATGTAGGTGCTTTTCCGGGTGCCACTTCACCCATGATCGGCTGGGTCGCCTATAGCGGACATCTTGATGCAGGCGCCATCATCCTATTTGTATTCCAGTTTGTATGGCAGTTCCCGCATTTCTGGAGCATTGCATGGATATTAAACGATGACTACCTCAAGGCAGGTTATAATATGCTTCCATCAAAAGGAGGACGTAATAAAAACAGCGCCATGCAAAGCCTGCTCTTTGCTATCACTTTATTGCCCATCTGTTTTGCTATGTATTATTTTCAATATGTAGGAATTTACTCTACATTAATAGCGGTGGCTGTCACACTGTATTTTATTTATACCGCTTATATGCTGTATAAAAATTTAGGCCTGAAAGATGCGAAAAGATTGATGTTCACCTCATTCTTTTATTTCCCTGTTATTTTTATTGCTTTTTTTATAGATAAGATTTAATTCAATGAACGTCACAAAAAATAAAATCACCACACCTCAAACACAGCCGCAGATCATGGAAAATCAGCGCCTGATTTTATGGTGTTTTATGGTGGCGAGCATTCTTTCTTTTGGGGCTCTTACCAGCGCTTATATCATTCGTATTGCACAGGGGAACTGGCTGAAATTTGATATCCCCAATATCTTTACAATAAACTGCGTGGTGGTATTGGCCAGCAGCGCCTGCATGATATTTGCCTACCGTTCGGCAAAGAGCGATGAATTGGACCGGGTTAAATATGGTTTGATAGGCGCTTTTTTATTGGGAGTCTTATTTCTGTTTCTGCAGGTGCAGGGATGGTATGAGCTGAATTCCCATGATATTTATTTTTCACCGAAGCGTTCGGATAACGGCGACCTCACCCCATTAATCTCTGGATCCTTCTTTTTCGCCATTTCGGCAGTGCATTTTGTACACGTGATTGCAGGCCTGATTTTTCTTTTAATCGTTATCGTTAAAGCATTTCAATGGAAGGTTCATAAAAAAAACCTGTTAACCATCAGCCTGGCAGGCACCTTCTGGCATTTCGTTGGAATTTTATGGATTTACCTTTACCTGTTTTTAAAATATTGGAATTGAAAATTATTAATTATTAATAAACAAAAAGATGTCGCACGAAGTAACAGCAAGTACATTACCTGAAAAATTATGGGGAGGAGGACGCTCACCCTTTAATGTGGAATATGGGAAATTAATGATGTGGATTTTCCTATTGTCAGACGCATTTACTTTTTCAGCCTTATTAATTTCGTATGGCACCATCAGGTATAGCTTTCCACCTTCACCTCCAAGGGATGAAGTATTTTCTTTCGGCTCCCATGTGCATGAAGGCGAGTTCACAAAGTTTTTCACCCCCTCCACGCCAGGGGCAACATTACCTGCCGGTGTTAACCCACACTGGCCCAGCCCCGATTTGGTATTCAACCACTTCCCATTCCTTCACGGACACCACCTGCCATTGCTTTTTGTGAGCCTGATGACTTTCATACTCATCTTTAGCTCTGTCACGATGGTGCTTGCTGTTGAAGCAGGCCACCGAAATGAGAAAAAGGAAGTAGCGAAATTTATGTACTGGACCATCTTAGGAGGCATTGGCTTTTTGAGCTGCCAGGCCTGGGAATGGACCCAGTTTATCACTGCCGGCGCCTCGCTCAAGGATAACCCTTTCGGCCCTGTCGCCTTCGCCGATTTGTTCTTCATCGTTACCGGATTTCATGGATTTCACGTGCTTTCCGGCGTGGTCATCAATATTATTATAACAGGAAATGTGGTAAAAGGCACCTATGAGAAAAGAGGCCATTATGATATGGTTGAAAAGATTGGACTGTACTGGCACTTTGTAGATTTGGTTTGGGTGTTTGTGTTTACGTTTTATTATTTGATTTAGGGGTAGAGACGTTGCATGCAACGTCTGCATGCAACGATTGTATCGGTAGAGACGTTTGCATGCAACGTCTGTACGCAACGTTTGTATCGGTAGAGACGTTGCATGCAACGTCTTTACGCACCCGTCCCGCACCCACCGTCCCGCACCCATCGTCCCGTACGCAATTTGTAAATCGTAATTTTTAATTTTTAATTCAACAATATATGTCATCATCAGTAGATTTTCAGGAATTTGAAAGACACGCCCCGGAGGCGGGGGCCAAAAAAGACATTTGGAAAACGTTCTGGATTCTTTTAGGTTTAACACTAGTAGATTTAGTACTATATTTTTATATCCCTTCAGGCATAACTAAAAATATTGTTTTCATTTTATTGGGTGTAATCAAGGCTTATTTTATTGTAGGCACATTTATGCATATGAAGCATGAGAGAAAAGCCTTGATGTATATGATTATTGTTCCAGTGGTATGTATTATGGCGCTTATTTTGGCTTCCATGTATGAGGGCAATTATTGGTTTAATTTACATTGGATTAAATAAGTTAATTTATATTTAAGAATTTATCAAGCCCACCGTATCTATTATGGATGGGCTTTTTTATGAATTATGAGCAGCAGGATTAAATCTATCATTATTACCTTTTTTATCATTGGCATTCCCGTGCTATTTATGTTTGTGATGAAATGCGGACGCACAGTGTACAAGCCTTTGCCGCACCTGGGCCCTATTAAAGGTATTGCGGCCAACGGGGATACGCTATATCATACCATCAACAATTTCGAATTCACCGACCAGCAAAACCACCTTGTTACGAATAAGAATTTTGATGGTTGTGTATATGTGGCCAATTATTTTTTTGCCAGCTGTGCCGATGTATGCCCGCGTATGAATGCCAATTTACAGCGTGTTTATGAAAGATATAAGGAGAATCCCAGGGTGAAATTTATTTCACATACGGTTGATCCGGATCACGATTCACCGGAGGTACTGTTCAGGTATGCAGAAAATCTCAAAGCAGATCATAATAAGTGGTATTTCGTCACAGGAAATAAAGACAGCCTTTACAATTTAGCCCAACGAAGCTACCTGATAAGAGCAGGAGAAGGAGATGCCAAACCCATCAGCTTTATTCACGATGAGACGCTTATCCTTGTTGATCAGAACAGGTTTATCAGGGCTACATTTGATGGTCTTGCTCCTGAAAAAATGGATGAATTAACTGATGCCATTCAATTACTTTTAACAGAGATGAGACAACAAAATGGAAAATAACAAAATACAGAACAGCGGCAATTTAAATTCTCAGAATAATTATGATCCGGATAAAGTAGTATTTAGATCGGTATTGGGTATTTCTATTTTTGTTTTTCTGACAGTAGTACTGCTGAATCAGCATATTATACCCAGGCCTGCGGCCATTCCAACCTGGATTTATTTTCTTCCAAAAATGAATGCCTTCATTAACGGAACTTGTACTATTCTTTTATTTGTGTCACTAAATTTCATTCGTCATAAAAATATCGTTGCACATAAAAGAACAAATATCATTACATTCTGCCTGTCGAGCCTTTTTTTGGTTAGTTATATTCTGTTTCACTGGCTGGCAGGCGATACGCATTACCCTGCTGAAGCCCCTTTCCGTAGTCTGTATTTCTTCATTCTCATCACCCATATTGTTTTAGCCGCCGCCGTGCTGCCTTTGATCCTGCTTTCATTTTACAGGGGCTTGCAAATGCAGGTGGAGAAGCATAAGAAGCTGGTTCGCTTTACATTCCCTATATGGCTGTATGTCACGATTACAGGGGTTATTGTATATTTGATGATCTCGCCGTGGTACCAGATTTAAATTTTCGAATCCAGATTATACAAGATTTTTATTCCAAATGCACCTCATGGCTGGTAATTTTTATCAAACGACTTGCATCATATATTGATTCTGTAAATTTCAAATTTTTCTCATTCAGATTCCCTCTGATTCGTAACAACCTGTGCCCTCGCCCCCGCCATCAAAAAAAGCCATAGGGATATATTTATTATTCGATTCATAGGAAGAAGTTTCTAAATTGTAAACGGGTTGTATTAATCCAGGTCAACATCGTGATAAGTGGTCTTTAAAAGTATCCCATCCTTATAAATCAGCTCTTCAAACTTCAATACCTTCTCGCTCAGGTTGCCTTTGATCTTGTTGAGATCGATAACGCTGTCGAAACATTGGTTGTCTACAAAGCCTATACCGCTGAGGTCGCCGCTGAGCCATAAGTCATCCATTTCACCATTCTTATACATGCCAATGCTATGCAGGTTACCATTGCTTTCATAAGTTTTCCATAAGCCGTGACGCATGCCATTCACCAATTGACCCTCTTCCCGCTTATTGCCATTGATATGATAATCGCGAACTATTCCTGTATAATTATGGTATATATCATTGCCATTCTCATCATAGAACTTCGTATAGAATATCTGCTGATAAGCGATTTCCTCATCCTGCACGCATTCATATTTGAGGTCTTCATCAAGCACATAGCCTTCCATCATAAATTTACCATTGGGATAATAGCCTTTAATCCTCCCGCTATATATTATCGTATCCACTTTATTTGCAGGATTAATCACGAATCCTTTCTCATATAAGATTTCTTTCATTAAAATACCATTCTCGTTCCAAAATTTCCACCAGCCCGTTTTCAATCCTTCCTTATTCACCCGTCCTTCCTGGCTTTGAACGCCACTCTTATAATAATATTTATAGTAGCCGGGGAGGTAAGAGTAAAGCTCAAAGCTAAGCTTGCCGCTGATTAATTCCTTGCCCGATTTTTGAATTGCGAACATCGGGTAATACACCTTTGTTTTATAACGGTAGTAGCGATAGTCCTTATCTTTCCAAAAGCGCAGTAATTGAATGGAATCATTCCGGTCAAATTGAATGGTGGCTTTCAGGATCCCATCACAATGATAATATTTCGCGGTATTAATCAGGTAGCCGTTCTCAAATTCCATCTCAATCGTATTCACCTTTCGTTCATTGCAATACTTAATATTTTTATCTCTCA